>JAUSPJ010000362.1 GCA_030655795.1 Fidelibacterota bacterium
AAAATCTATATCACGTAAAATGATATCTTTCCGGTAGATTGGCAGTTCTTCCGGCAGCGGTTCTTTCTTCCACACATTATTGAGAATGCGCTCTCTCTCTTGGCGGAGCCTGAGCATCTTATGGGAGAATTCGGAGCCACATCGTTTATCTGCCAACCCGAGAACTTCGAATAAATATTGTTTATTCATTTTTATATCCTATGGTTAACAATTTTTATTTCTCTTCCTAAAACAGTCATTAACATAAGTTATATACCCCAACCATAGCGTGAGAAATGGTTGGTTTTGAATGTGGCAGTTTTTGACCCATAATCAACCATTACTTCGGAATCCACAGGGAACCAATACTTCCCTCCATCCTGACTGAAATAGATGTTTAGTTCCGCTATTATATTTTCCTCGTCACCAATATCGAGATAGGCCCACGATAATGTTACATCGACAAATTCATTAAATGTACCGCCGGGCAGAAATTCCACATAAAATATGCCATGTTTATTGTACTTGACTTCTACGGTAACGTATGTGTCTTCACCAACAGCATTTGCCGGAAATTCTACCATATTATTCAGAGTATTTTCACTGCCGACGACACCACCATTGGCAACAGTGATTAATTTTCCGTCGATAACGGATTTTTTCAGGGCAGTCATTTTGCTTGTGAATTCCGGCTTGGCCGAAACCCACTGAATGTCGTCCACGTGAATACCAACCGACCGGGCCGGATCACTCGGATTTGAAATGGAATTCTCGCTGCAGCCATTGATGAAAACAGCAACTGCGAAAATTAAAAAAAGACTGATTAGCAGATACGTTCTTGCTTTCATGCCATACCTCACATTAATAATTGTTAACAAACACCATGACGGATACAAAACATGTACCAATATAAAAAATTTTTCTATTTAACAAAATAAATTTTTATAACTATTTATAATATAATAACTAAGTGAACAGGTGGGTTTTTAGAATAATACCTTGTGGAGAATTATACCAAGATACAAAATGGAGTATTTGACCGTTCATGGTTGAAAATGTGGGGCATATCAACCAGCATGACGGCTATTGTTTTATTTTGAATTTCTTTAAGCGGTATTTCAGGGTTTCGCGGGTCAGTCCCAGCAGCTTAGCGGCCTTTGTCTGATTATAGTTGGCCTTGTGTAATGCCTGGATAATCAGGGATCGTTCAATGTCATATAGTGAAACCCCTTGATCGGAGATATTTATTTTCCCGGGATCGGTGTCTTTTTTAATGCTGCTTTCAGTTAGCGTGATGGTTTCGCCGTGCAGCATATCCCTTTGTTCAAAAAGGGCTGCCCGCTCGATTGTGTTTTTCAGCTCCCTGACATTTCCGGGCCAGCTGTGGTGAATCAAGCGGTCTTTCAGCTGGTCGGATATTCCGTGGATGTTCTTTTTAAATTCAACATTATAGATTTTCAGGTAATGATTCGCCAGAGGCATTACATCCTCTTTCCGTTCACGTAGCGGTGGGAGTGTAATGGATGCAACATTCAGGCGGTAATAAAGGTCTTCCCGAAAGGTCCCTGCTTTGATGCATTTATCAATATCCCGCGACGACGCGCTGATGA
Source organism: Fidelibacterota bacterium (assembly GCA_030655795.1). Taxonomy (GTDB): domain Bacteria; phylum Fidelibacterota; class UBA2242; order UBA2242; family UBA2242; genus B118-G9. Next base: position 1,590 of record JAUSPJ010000362.1, read on the forward strand.
TTCGGGTGTCCACCATTATTTCTTTGGTGCCGCCAACCCGCCGAAACGTCTGCTTTTCGAGAACCTTTAGAATTTTCGCCTGCAGGCCCGGAGCCATATCTCCGATTTCATCCAGAAAGAAGGAACCGTTGTGGGCCAGTTCCAACAATCCTTTTTTGCGCTGGGTGGCATTGGTAAATGCGCCGGCTTCGTAACCAAACAGCTCCGCTTCCAGCAGTGTCTCCTGAAAAGCAGAACAGTTGACTTCGATAAACGGTTTATTGCCGCGGTCGCTCTTATAATGAATTGCCCGGGCAACCAGCTCCTTGCCGGTGCCGGTTTCACCGCGAATAAAGACGGTGGTTTTGGGTGTGGCGGCAACCTGCTGGATGAAGTGAAAGACCTTTTGCATCGGCTCACTGTTTCCAATAATATCGCCGAATCCAAGGATCACGTCTTTCTGCTTCTGAAAGTATTCCAACTGGTCGTCTTTCTGTTTTTCAGAAATGATTTTATCGACAATAATTACCAATTCGTCGATGTTGAACGGTTTGCAAATGTAATCTGTGGCTCCCAGCTTCATCGCCTGAACCGATGTGTCAACATTTGCATGGCCGGTTATTACAACTACAGGAATATTGTATTTTTGTTTTTGTAACTTTTCTAGAAAACTGAGTCCGTCCATGCCCGGTAATTTTAAATCAAGGAAAATAAGATCGGGTTCGTCTTTTTCGAGATAATCAAGAGCGTCTTCAGCGGTCATCAAGGCAACAACATCGTGTCCAAGGGGAATCAACAGGTCTTCAAAAGTGCTTCGAATGTATGTATCGTCATCGATGATTAGGATAGATGCCATATTTTTAAGCCTAAATTTTTGTGCTATAATATTGGTTGATTTTCATAATAATGCAAAATATTTGATTACTTTTCTCCAGAAGGAGAATAGGCCAGTTGAATACATTCAGATACCAGCGTGCCTATTTGGTCTACCTGAAACGGCTTGGCAATAACGCGTTCAATTCCGCATTCGACCAGGCGTTGCGGATCCAGCTGGGTTCCCCATCCGGTAATTTCTACAATCGCATCACTGATTCGCCGGAACAGCTTGTTTTCGTCGGTAATGGTAATGATATCTGCTGAAATCTGGCTGAACTGTTCTATCTGGGCAGATAATGACTGGATCTGTTCCTGAAAACGGATTTGCCGACTGATGTCCCGCTGAACGCCCCAGGTTTGTACCAGATAGTTGTCTTCAATTACACCGAAGAGATTGATAATAAACACCATTTCCGGGGCATTGTCGCTGTGTCTGTGGTATTCCACATTCGTCAGCCGGAATCCGCTGTGAATGAAATTTTTAAATATTGTGATGAGTTGGGGGTCGTTTTGCCGGACGAATTTCAGAAGCGGAGCGCCAATTATGTCCTCTGGTTTACTGTAAGAGTGCATCTGTGCATAGGACTGATTGCATTCAACTAAAATACCGTTTTCAAAAATGCTCCGGATAATATCAGATTCAGGCAGATTGATCGGAATCGGAACTGCAGATTCAAAGCGCCAGATTCCATATTCACTGCTGTTTATAAAGGCATTGTACCTTTTTTCGATCTGCAGAAGATGCTCATTGTTTGATGGCCGGTCTTTAAATGATGGTTTGGTTTTTTTTCGCACGGTTTTAATAGGGGATTTTGATTTGAAATTCTTTGCCGTCCGGTTCATTTTTAATCAATGCTATTTTGCCGCCATATTTTGTTATTAATTCATAAGCCCGGCCCAAATTAATGATGTGTTGGCCCATCCGCGGGGATTGGAATATTTCATAGGAGGGCTGGCCTTGATCCCATGCGCCGCTTTCAGCCATTGTACCGGAATCACAAATAGTGACAATGATATAATCAGAATCCACTTGTGTCGAAATAGTGAACAATTTCTTTTCAACAGACAGCAGGGAATCCAGAGAATAATTAATTACAGTCAACAGCGCCGTTGAAAAGTCATTATAGAAACCTTTTACCAATGGTGTACTGCCATCCAGATTAATTCGTTTTTGAACCTTGTGTTTGTAAAAGGGATCAGCGTTCAGAACGGTAAGTTCATATCGGAGTAAATCGCCGATATTGACCGGCGCTTCCTTGTCAAGCGATTCGCGGTCGATTTTGAAAGACAAGGCATCAATGATAGATTTTATTAAACCCGCCTGATCCCGAATTGATGCCAGCTCTGTAATCTCAGGGTGTTTAATGCTCAGCAGCTGTGAGCGTCCGATAATTACGGCAAGCGGATTGTTGATGTTGTGAGCAATTCCCGGAAACAGGTGACCAAAAACTGAAAAGCGAGTTTCGTTTTGAAGATCATTTTCAAGGTTATTAATTCTTTTTTTAAGTTCTACGGGTTCAGTTTTTTCATTAAAAATTATAAATCGAACCGCCTGGCCGTCTTTTTCTTGTGATGCTGTGCAATTAACGTAAAATGATTTTAGCGATTCGGAATGCTGCAACGTGATTTCTGTTGCCTGATTATCCCCGTTTAGTAAGGCCGTGATTGCCTTTTGGGAGATGATACCGGCAAAAACGTTTTCCAATGCTTTTCCGATTATTTCATCTTTTTTGCCACGAAGCATGGAAACAAATGCCGGATTGACATCGATAATTGTTCCGGAAGCGTTCAACAGAATTATTGGTATGTTCAACGAGTTGAATAGTTGTTGATAAGATTTGTCCGACATTAGTACTTTCTGCGATTCAAGTGATTAACAACAGTATTTAAGTTGTGCAAGGTTCCTTTTAGAGATTAAATAAATTAGCATGTTTTCGCCATTTCCGTTTTGTGCAGAAGTAATTTAAATCAATCGGAACATTTTGGGAAGGATAAATCATTTTTAACCCTTCCAATGCCGTTTTTCATGGAAAATTATGAATAAACGTGTTAAACTATTCAGTTATTACAATTATCATAATTTGTGAGCATTATGAGTGAAATATATGATGTGTTATTGATTGGGGCCGGGTCTGCGGGGCTTTTTGCTGCCGATCGTCTGGTGAAATCCGGCCTTAACGTTCTGGTCGTCGATCGCGGCGATGAGCCGGAAAAGCGCAAGGATATGAATTTTGGCGTGGGCGGCGCCGGCACCTTTTCCGACGGGAAGTTGAATTTAACTCATCGGATTGGCGGTGATCCGCAGAGTTTTGGGCGAACCGCCAGTGAAGTAGAAACCTATATCGAAAAGGTTGATGCTGTTTTTACTGAAATGGGTGTTGATGGCGGCTACTCCGGTACCGATGGCAAATCCCTTCAGGATTTGATGCGGATGGCCCATTCCGTCGGTGTGGATTTCATTTATGCCAAACAGCGCCACATCGGCACCGACCGCCTGCACGTCGTGACGGACCGCTTTTATAAGCGGCTGATCGAACAGGGAATAAAATTTAAAGTGAATTCCCGAATTCATTCTATCGAGCAAGAGGATGGAATTTTTGTGTTCTCCTGCGATGGGGAAACGTTACGGGCCCGCGCGGTTATTGCGGCTCCGGGACGAGCCGGTGCGTACTGGCTGCGCGAACAGGCGAAGAAATTAAACATAAATAACATGTATGGGCCGATTGATGTGGGGGTTCGGGTAGAATTTCCGGCCGATATTTATGCGGAAATTGCCAAGGTGATGTATGATGCCAAGTTTCGGCTCTATACCAAGTCTTATGACGATCTTGTGCGGACATTCTGTACAAATCCCAACGGCTTTATAGTCAAAGAGGAGTATGATGACTTTGTATTGGTCAACGGGCATGCCAAATGGAATTCAAAAACTAATAATACGAATTTTGCATTATTATCAAGAGTGTTTCTGACAGATCCCGTTGAAGACACCACAAAATACGGACGGGATATCGCCCGGCTGGCAACCACCATTGGCGGCGGTAAACCGATTTTACAGCGCCTGCGGGATTTTGTCAATGGGCGCCGGTCAACTTGGGACCGCATCGCCAAATCAGCGGTGTCGCCAACCCTGACCGATGTTACCCCCGGCGATATTGCCATGGCCTTTCCACAGCGGATTGTCACCAATCTGATGGAAGGTTTAAGTGTCTTGAACCATATTATTTCCGGGCTTGAGTCCAACAGTACACTGCTGTATGCGCCGGAAATAAAGTTTTATGACACTAAATACCAGGTTTCATCCAACCTGGAAACCAATGTGAAAAATTTCTTTGTGGCCGGGGATGCCAGCGGTCATAGCCGGGGAATTATTTATTCGGCCGTCACGGGGATACTGGCCGCGGAAGGTGTTTTATCAAATTTAAACCAATGAGGGGAACATGGCCGATTTACTGACCGAAACGAAATCAAAACGGCTGATTGCCCTGGATGTTTTTCGGGGCGCAACAATTGCACTGATGATCACGGTGAATAATCCGGGCAGCTGGTCACATATCTATGCTCCGCTGAAGCATGCAAAATGGTTCGGGTGCACACCGACGGACCTGGTGTTTCCGTTTTTCCTGTTTATTGTCGGGGTAGCCATGTGGATATCATTCAATAAGTTCGACCACAAGTTGTCCTCCGAAGCCGGAAAAAAAATCCTGCGGCGTACGATTCTGATTTTTATAATCGGACTGGGCTTGAATATACTTCGTCCGGTGGACAGCTTCGCGGAAATATTCACAAAACTGAGAATCGTCGGCGTTCTGCAGCGGATTGCCCTCTGCTACGGGATTGGGTCTGTGCTTGTTTTGACACTTGATAAAAAGCGGGTGGCCTGGGTTGCCGGCGGTATGCTGGCGTTTTACTGGCTGCTTTTGGCGGCAACAGGCGGATATGCAATCGAAGGCACACTGGCGCGGCGGTTTGATTTGTGGATTTTGGGCTCAAATCACGTTTATAACGGCTACGGAATGCCGTTTGACCCGGAGGGATTTCTCAGCACAATTCCGGCAATAGTGACGGTTATCTTAGGCTATTTTACCGGCAGCATGATCACCGTCGAACCGGATCGCAAAGTACTTGTTAAAAAAATGGTTTCCCGGGGACTTGTTTTTACAATTGGCGGTCTGTTCTGGGGACTTTTCTTTCCGATTGGAAAACCGATCTGGACCAGTTCATATGTGCTGTATACCGGCGGTCTCGCCATGATCGTGCTGGGAATTGCCATACTGTTTATCGATGTGCTGAGCTATAAAAACTGGACCAAACCTTTTGTTGTCTTTGGAGCCAACCCATTGTTTATTTTTGTGTTTTCCGGACTCATCGCGAAAATGCTGGTGTATGTTTTTCGCTGGAAAGATGCCGCCGGCAACATGATGACGCTCCAGGCCTGGCTGTACGATCAGGTATTTGTACCATTGGCGGGCGGCAGCCTTATTAATGGGTCACTCCTGTTCGCGCTTACCCTGATTGTGATTTACTGGCTTATTTGTGACATGTTGTACCGTAAGAAGATTTTTATTAAAATATAATCGAAGCGCTGACTGTGAAATGACAGATTTAATCGACACCAAATGGCTTGCTAAAATAATCCAGTCGGGGAAAACCCGGGATGAGATTTTGCTGGAAATCTGTCAGCATCTGGGATCTGAAACAGCCCATTA
>JAUSPJ010000363.1 GCA_030655795.1 Fidelibacterota bacterium
CTTATTAATCAAAATAATGCCAGCCGGGAAGGCGCGGATTTTAGTTCCCGCCTGCTGCATCTGGCCAAAATCATAAATTGAGATTGACACATTATGTTTAAACCAATATGCAAAAAAACCGTTCGGGCGAAGCTGATCATCGCCGTTTCGTCTTTAATTGCCGTTATATCGGTATTTATTTATTTTTATTTCCCCCTGAAACTTGAAAAGCAGCTGCTGGGCTCCATGACCATTAAGGCCGATCAGATCAGCCGGATGATTGCCTATGGCGCCACTCCGGCGCTCTATTTTGAAGATCGGGACGCCGTGAATGAAATTTTCGGGGCCGCCCTTCTGAATGAAGATCTGGAGTATATTCAAATCGCTCGCCGGGATTCCAGTGTCTTTGCTGAATTACGCCGGAACCCGGAGATTATCTACAGCCATGGGGAAATGAATAAAAAGCCCATTCGCCGCCGGTATTTTACGGTTATTCGGGAGATGGGATACAACAATCAGAACATCGGCTTTCTGCATATTTCATTTTCCATGAAGTCGCTGCATGAAGACGTGGAACTGGCCCGCTTTCATATTGCGCTGATCAGCCTGAGCGTTTTTATGTTTGGCGTGCTGGTGATTTTGGCCATCAGCCGGATTCTGTCGGCCCCACTGAATCGGATGGTGGAAACGGTGGAAAAAATTGCTGCCGGAAATTTAAAGGAGCGGGCGAATGTTCACACCAACGATGAAATCGGCTTTCTGGCCCGGCAGTTTGATATTATGGTAGACCGCCTGGTCACGGCCTATAAAAATCTCGATGAACTGAACCAGGATCTGGAAATCCGGATTGAATCCCGGACCGCGGCCCTGCGCCTGTCAAATGCCCAGCTGAAGTCCGAATTGAGAGAGCGGAAACAGGTAGAACGGGAATTGTCGGCTGAACGGATAAGACTGATGGCGACACTAAGCAGAATTAATGAAGGGGTCATTACCACCGATGAGGATAACAATGTCAGCGTAATGAACCGGGTCGCCGCCGAAATTACCGGTTGGAATGAAATTGACGCCATCGGCAAACCCATTGTGGACGTTTTCAAGTTGCCGGTGTCTGCCGATAATGGTGCGACTGTACAGGACATTCAGGAGTTTTTAAAACAGCACGACGACCAGGAAAACAGCAGTCACATCACGATCGTGGATACAGAGTGCCAGGAGAAGCAGCTGCACATCAATGTCATTCCCATTCACACGCTCTATGGCGAGAAAACCGGTACGGTTTTCATTTTTCATCTCTGGATCAACTCGTCTGGCGGCCGTGATACTAATCTTAAAAAATTCCAGGCCTGAGCTGTTACCTGGTGTCATTAATTCCTAAATTCCAGTGAATGTCCGGAGCACAATAATTTGGAAAAACTAAATATTCTCTACGAAGATAATCACCTGTCCCAAAGGGAATCTTCGATCTGGCGCTCTGTAAGCCGGCGGGCCTGCCCGCCGCTTCCCTCTGGCAGGCGGGTATCCTGGTGCAGGGCGATCAGACCGGCGATGTCACCCTGCTGTCGCTGGCAAAGGATTATATCAAAGAAAAATACGCCAAGCCCGGCAACGTCTTCCTCTGCCTTGTGCACCGCCTGGACCGGCCCGCTTCGGGCGAGATTGTCTTTGCCCGGACGTCGAAAGCCGCCAGCCGCCTGATGAAACAGTTTCAGCAGCGGCAGACCAGGAAAATCTATCTCTGCCTGACCGAAGGCGAATTACCGCTGAACGGCAGCTGGAAAGATTGCATTGAACGGCGGGAGGCGACAAGTTATATTGCGAATGGCGAACCCAACGCATCGCTGTCTTTTAAACGGTTGAATTTTCAGAACGGCATTTCCCTGGCGGAAGTGGAACTGCACACCGGGAAACATCACCAGATCCGGGTACAGTTCGCCAGCCGCGGGTTTCCGCTTATCGGTGATTTTCGCTACGGCTCCAAGCGAAAATTCCCCAACCGGGCAATTGCCCTGCATGCCCGGGAACTGCGCATTGAGCATCCGACGACAAAGGAGATTCTGACGTTCAGTTGCGAACCGGATTCCGCCTGGCGGGATTTTGTTTGAGAAAATTATCCAGATTGCCGGAATTATTGATCAGCAGGAAGCTGATATGCTGCTGGCTGCCGGTGTGGATTTGCTGGGTTTTCCGCTGCGTCTGCCCGTAAATAAAGAAGATCTGAGCGAAGCCGTCGCCGCGGAAATTATCCGGCGATTAAACGATAAAAACCGGGCGGTCCTAATCACTTATCTGGATAATGCCGAAGAGATACTAAACTTCTGTGATCTGCTGGGTGTAACAATCGTCCAGCTGCACGGTCCGGTTGCCCTGCCGGAATTGCGTAAAATCAAGCGGAAACGCAGCAATATAAAAATAATCAAAAGCCTGGTCGTTCGGGAAGATAACCGCCTCCAACTGTTTCAGGATATTGAAAAATTTGGTGACACGGTGGATGCCTTTATCACCGACACATTCGACCCGGAAAGCGGGGCATCGGGGGCCACCGGCAAGACCCATGACCGGGCGATCAGCCGCGAACTGGCAGAGCATTCCCCGAAACCGGTGATCCTGGCCGGCGGACTGACCCCGGATAATGTTTACGAGGCGATTATGATCGTGCGGCCCGATGGCGTGGATGCGCATACGGGGGTGGAAGGCGCTGGAGGACGAAAGGATGCCGAAAAGCTGCGCTGTTTTGTGGCGGAAGCCCGGCGGGCCATTGCGGATTTGCAGAACGCCGG
>JAUSPJ010000368.1 GCA_030655795.1 Fidelibacterota bacterium
ATTATGGGAAAATTAAAGTCAAAATACATAAAATCAACGGCCATAACAATACTGTTATCTTCAATTCTGTTTGCCTATCAAACCACAGTTAATCAGGAAGAAGAAAACGGTCTGGTTTTAAATATCAGTGATTCTTCAAAACCCGAATGGCGCATAACTGATACTTATCCTGAATCGATGTCGGCGATTCATTTAGGAGTTGCGGATGTTGTAGAAATATCCTCATCGCTCTCAATTCCCTACTGGTCTGTTGCACTGGCATTGCCGGCTCCCCAGGCGCCGACACTTCGAATTTCAAATATAAAAACTGAAATTATTGAACTCGATCAGCCGCTGACCGAAAATGATATCCGGGCAATCAATTCAAAACCGACGTCGGAGGTCGTTGATATTGGGTTTTTTCGCTTCAATCCGGCTGGTGAACTCATTATTTATCCGATTAAAGCGATTAATCCAGAGCAGATTAGCATAGTACGTTCTCTGGATGTATCTATTACCTATTCCGGTAAACCAGCACAAAAATCCACCAGTGTTCCTCAGGCAGATATCGAGACAATTTACCGGGCATTTGTAAATAAAAAATACTGTTCAAAATGGCAAACATCTCCTCGTCGAAGTTTGGCAAAACCACTGATCTATCCGTCGGGAAAATGGTTTAGAATCACCGTGTCTGACGATGGCATTTACAAAATCAGTCATCAGCAGTTAGTAAGCGCCGGAATAAACAATCAATCAATCGATACCAACCGTATATTTCTATTTTCCAATGGAACCGGCGGACGCGAGATCGACAATACGCCCGGAATCGATGTTCTCGATAATCTGCTTCCAAATTCACGGAAAATAGATGGCGGAAAAGATGGAAAATTCGACAGCGGCGACGCTATTGTGTTTTACGGTCGGGCAACAAGCGGTATAGACGCCGACAATAGCGGCGCACTCAGTTTCCATCGCAATGCTTACTCAAATGTCAATTACTACTGGCTGCTGATCGCAGATTCAGCCGGTTCTCCCAAAACCATGCAAAGTCTATCAACTTCATCTGCCAAAGCTGACCTCTCGGTATCGAAATACGAAAAAATTGATCGGCATGAGCTGGAACTGACCAATTTTCTGCGCTCCGGAAAGGCCTGGTACGGTGAGAAATTTTCCAGCTCCGGAGCAAATATTTCGGTTGTTTTCCAAATTCCCGATGATCCGAATTCCTATACTTTTCCGGCGGAATTAATCCTCAAAGCACGTGGCGCTAATAACGAAACAACGCATTCATATAAATTGTATTTAAATGGCTCGACTACCCCCTTCGCCACATGGTCAACCAGTAATTGGCATGTATCATCCATGCAGTATAACATTACTCTGGCACCCGGATTACCCAATTACATTAAAATGAATTACAATGCATCCAACTCATCCGGCCAGGCTCATCTGGATTTTATGCAAATCCGTTATGAAGCTCCTCTAAAACCAAGGGGAAAAGAACTGGACTTCTGGGGACCGCCCGGCACCGGTATCATTGAATATAACATAAGTGACATTGGATTCAGTGAACCTAAAATCTTCGATATCACCGACTGGAGCAATGTTGCGATTCTCGATGTCGATCAACAGACTGGAGATGAAATCCGTTTTAAAACTTATAATGACAAAACCAACCGGTCTCACTATCTTCTGACTCAAGCATCGGAATACCTGTCTCCGAAAAAAATTTCCCTGATCGAAGATCCCCAATGGAATACTATCCGGCGTCCCGATATTGCGGCACAATATGTCATCATTACTAATGAAGCATTTTTAAACGCTGCTCAGGATCTCGCCCAACTATACTCGCAGGATGTTAAAAGCGCAGACCGGCTGAGTACAATCATTGTCTTTCAGAATCAAATATTGCGAGAATTCAATGCCGATATCGTTGATCCTCATGCCATCCGCCAGTTTCTTACTTATGCATTAAATAACTGGTTAAAACCAAAACCCGAATATGTTCTTCTGCTGGGTGACGGCGCCTTTGATTATCGCCATATCGAATCAGAATCCGGTGATTATGTCATGACCTACCAGGTTGAAGAAACCAGTGGAAGCGGAAATGCCGGTTTTGCCTCTTATGCTACGGATATGCGTTTTACCTATGTCAATGGTCCCGATAAAAAAATGGATCTGGCAATCGGCAGAATCAATGCCCGGACTGCTGCCGAAGCACAGGCGGTTGTGGATAAAATCCGCTCCTACACACTCGAACCGATTTATGGCGACTGGCGCAGCAAGATTACGCTCGTCGCCGACGATCCCGAACGCCCTCTAACCAATGAAACATATCATATCGACGATACTGAAAAAAGTGTTGCCAAATACCTTCCAAAAACCTTTAACATTAAAAAACTATACCTTCTCGAATACCCCGAGATTCAGGACGCATCGTCCTATGGCGTCAAAAAACCGGATGCCACGGTGGATTTGCTTAAACAAATTGAGGACGGGACCGTGCTCATCAATTATTTCGGACATGGCAGTCCGACAGTATGGGCTCAGGAATATATCCTTGAAATGAACCGGGACCTGGGTCGAATCAATACCGGTATGAAACTGCCTTTCTGGATCGC
>JAUSPJ010000369.1 GCA_030655795.1 Fidelibacterota bacterium
GTAAACATTTTGGAAAAACAAAACACGGATTCATCAAAATTAGTGGTGGCGAAAAATGAACAGAAATACAATAATTCACGCATAATAGTAGTCAAAATTGATAAGTTCTATTTGCCCTATATGGAAAATGAGTAAAGCTAAAATGTTTTGTCGGAGTGAGATAATAGGTCGAATGGTTTTTGCCAATGTTTTGGAAATGAGCATTAATAAATATTTGAAATACATAAAAATATTCCTTAACAAGACATCCAGAGATCCATTTTATAAAATTCATTATATTGATGACAGAATTTCAAATAATATACCAAGAGGCGCAACCGGCATTGTGGTAAGAGAGAAAGGTGATTTTCTATTTTACTCACATGAATATTTAAAACTGGATTTTGAATTACTATGGGAACCAGGCGATATAAAGTGGAAGCATTCGATGAATTGGATAAAAACAAAGAATCTTTTTATACACCACATTTTGACCAATCTACTGAGATTGCAAAGAAACTTCTTTGAGAGCTATGACCCGAAAAAAATGGTTCCAATTTCTTTGAAAGAATTCTTAAAACAACATCAATTCCTCCATTTAGATATAAGTCGTTTAAGTCGCCTTGTGAACAACACATGGATATCTTTTCCAAACAACCCTTGTGTCTTTGGATCAAACAACAATTCAAAATATCTTCTTAGAGACCTCTTCTGGAGTAAAAGAAAAGTCTATGCCGGTATCATTGAACATTTTTTCTCATCAGTCCCTATTTATCGGAACGGAATTAAGGATAAGGAAATTCAGGAGATTCTTAGACAGAATTATGGTCTCGATCTTTCTGTTAGGACAATTTGCAACTACAGAAATTCTATTCTTATTCCAGCGTACAACAAGATCAATTTAAGCAATCCGTACAACAATTACTTTTCCAGAACCTTGCCGCTACATAAAAAATATTTGTACACAGTTCCTAAAAAGTCCGGGGTATATGAAATATCAGTTACGAAACACATCAAATATCCAAAGTTTTCTTCGGGAATAATATATTATGGTCGTTCCGGAAATTTACTTAACAGGATTCGAAGTTATACCTATACATGTATTAAGAATCCTATAATAGAACAGTACCAAAATTTTTCCAAAGGTTCTTTAGCGGGATATGAATTGTTCATGAGATATTTTGTAACTTCCAAATATGTCCAGATAGAAAAAGAATTATTGGAAATATTTTTATCTCAATTTGGTTCATTACCTGTTGCAAACAAGCTTCCAAAGAGAATATTATTGCAATGAAAAGAGGAAATAATACAATGAGCGTAGACGATGAAAAAAAAGAATTGATATTAGAATTTGACTTTGCTGGAAAGATTCTTGCAGAAGAAGAAGAAGAAGAAGCAGCCCTGGTGATTTCGCTAAAGGATATCACCGAGCGCCTGTCTGCCGAACAGGCAGGCAAGCGAGCCGAAAATCAAATCAGACTCTTAACCGCACAAATTGAACAATTCAGCAAAATCTCCGCCGATATTTTAACTATCAGGGATGACAAAGAGCTGTTTAAAACCATCAGTACCGCTATTGTTGAATTTTCGGATTTTAGCCGGGTGATGTTCTACACTTTTAAGGGAGAGTTTCCATATAGGGACATACTGGGTTATCATGGGGTGGATAAAAAGACCATTAAAAAGTTGAAGAAGATCGGGATGCCAAAAGAGTACTATGAGGATATCTTCAAAAAGGGTTTGCCGTTGGGTAACCAGTCATGTTACATACCACATACTATGAAGGATATACTGGAACAGAAAGCGGTGGATTATGGGAAAAGAGAATATATGCAGGGAAAAGGTCGCTGGCACAGAGAAGATAACCTTTTCATCGCTTTAAAAGATGATGCGGGAGATCTCATCGGCATGATTTCAGTGGATGATTCCAAGGGCGGTGATATTCCCACGAATGAAACGGTTAAGCCGTTGGAAATGTTCGCCAATCATATTTCCCAAATCTTGCAAAGTAGAAAATTGGAAAAGAAGATCCGAGATTCCGAAGAGCAATATCGCCTGTTGGTTGAAAATGTCAACGACGCAATTGTAATCAGTCAACAAGGTAAATTCATCTTTCTCAACAAGCAGTTTGCGGCAATGTTAGGATACAAATACGACGAATTGCTCATGAAAGATTTTACTGAGGTTCATACCGAAAAGGCTGTCGAAATATTGATGGAACGTCAGTCAAAACGTAACCGCGGAGAATATGTGCCATCCCGGTACGAAACCGTATTTAAGAAAAAAGATGGAAAATCAATCGACGTCGAAGCAAATGTATCAATAATTGATTACCGCGGCGGTAAGGCGACTTTTGCGGTAATAAGGGATGTCACGGAACGAAAACGAATGGAGAAAGAGGCTCACAGAAACCAGAATCTCGAATCAATCGGTATTCTTGCCGGCGGTATCGCTCACGATTTTAACAATATTCTCACTATAATTTTAGGCAATATTACGCTTTCAAAGATGTATGCCAACCCGGAAGATAAAGTTTATAAGAGATTAGTCGAAGCAGAGAAGGGAGCCATGCGGGCAAAGGACCTGACCCAGCAACTGCTTACTTTTTCCAAAGGCGGAGCGCCGGTCAGGGAAGCATCATCTGTCGCTGAATTTCTAAAAGAATCCGCAGCTTTTGCACTCTCCGGGTCCAACGTCAAATGCATATTCTCTATTCCGGACGACATTTGGGCGGTTGAAATTGACAAAGGACAGATAAACCAGGTATTTAACAACCTGGTAATGAATGCAGACCAGGCTATGCCCGAAGGCGGGATAATTGAAATAAACGCCGAAAATATTACCATTACTCCGGAAAATGTTTTACCACTTCAAGAAGGAAAGTACCTAAAATTTAGTTTTACAGACCATGGGATTGGCATTCCATCCCATCATCTCGATAAAATATTCGATCCGTACTTTTCCACCAAGACAAAGGGAAGCGGGCTTGGACTTGCCAGCGCCTATTCCATTATTAGAAATCATAACGGATTAATAACGGTTGAATCGGAATTGGGCGTCGGAACTACATTCTACATATATCTGCCGGCTTCAGAAGAAATAGTTATTGAAAAAGAAAGCGAAACCGGAAAAACGCTTTTCGGTAAAGGAAAAATCCTCATAATGGACGATGAAGATTTCGTAAGAGAGGTCGCCGGAGAGATGCTGAAAAGTCTTGGGTACAGCGTTGAATTTGCAAGCGACGGCGCCGAAGCAATTGAGTTTTATAAAACAGCCCTGGAATCCGGAGAACCTTTTGCAGCGGTAATTATGGATTTGACGATACCGGGCGGTATGGGTGGAAAAGAGGCCGTCAGGAAGATTCTGGAGATCGATCCCAATGTCAAAGCGATTGTTTCCAGCGGATATTCCAACGATCCGATAATGTCCGACTGTAAGAAGTTCGGTTTTGCCGGCGTCGTTGCCAAACCATACAAATTATCTGAACTGGGAAAAACGCTGCAAAAAATTATTCTATCATAGAAAACCAATTTCCGGACGACGTTGAAAGAACACCTGTCAGGTTTAGTCGCTTTATCTTTTCCAGCTGCGACCATTCCTATAAACCTGACAGGTGTAAAATCGTATGTCCTTTTCAGAATCTGGCATGAAATCCATTTGAACCGGCAAGCCGGATTGAAAATGGGTTTCTTTAATTCCAGGATATTTACGCCACCTCTTCAATCGCCCATTTCAAGGCATCCTGGAGAATGGCGTTTGGTGGTTCATTGATGTATCCTTCATCGACAAGTGTTTTTGCCATGTTCCTCGAATATTCAATATCCTTTTTCGCCCATTCAAAGGCTTCTTCCCGTGAAATAATATTCCGTGCGACACCATCTTTAATAGCTTGCATCGCCACATCGGCGGCTTCCGTCGGAAATACAGCCGCTTCATCCATGGTCGGCACAATATTTTCCGGGTTGATTCCACGGGCTTCGGCATAATCAGCTAGCGAATAGGCTGCCGCAATGGCCATCTCATCGGTGACTTTTTTCGCTCTGACCATCAGGGCGCCTTTTAAAATACCGGGGAATCCCAGTGAATTATTGACCTGGTTCGGGAAATCGCCGCGTCCGGTAGCCACGATAAACGCACCGGCCTCTTTCGCCGCATAGGGATAAATTTCCGGCACAGGGTTGGCGCAGGTAAACACGATTGATTTGTCTGCCATCGAATGAATCCATTCAGATTTCACGGTATCCGGGCCTGGTTTGGATAAGGCGATAAGCACATCCGCGCCTTTCATAGCTTCGGCAAAATCTATTATTCCTTTTGGATTTGTTTTCTGGCAAAGTTCCCATTGATGGTAATATCTTTCATCCTGTTCAAAATCTTTCCGGTCTTTTGTTAAAGCGCCATTGATATCAAACATAATCATATTTTCAGGATTTACACCGGCGGCAATATTAACTCGGGCAATAGTGGAATTTGACGCGCCTGCTCCTAAATGAACAATTTTCACATCGCCGATACTTTTCTTCGCTAATTTCAGCGCATTGATCAGTCCCGCCAGCGTCACACATGCCGTGCCCTGAGCATCATCGTGCCAGACCGGAATATCGCATTCTTCCCGCAAGGTATCCAGCACCTTATAACAATTTGGCTGCGATATATCTTCCAGATTAATCGCTCCAAAACTGTGCTGACACATTTTAACAAAATCGATGATTTTTTCAGGATCATTTTTACCGTTTTTGTCTCTGCTGTCCACACAAAGAGCAACGGCATCGACGCCGCCAAGATATTTCATCAGAAATGCCTTGCCTTCCATGACGCCCAAACCACCGGGCGGAGTGCAATCTCCGTCGCCCAGAACACGGGTTGAGTCACTGACGACACCGACCAGATTGCCCCGGTTTGACAATTCAAACGAGGCGTCGTTGTTATCCCTGATGGTCGTGGAGATTCTGGAAACGCCCGGCGTATACCAGACATTGAACCAGTTAAAACCAAAAACCCCGGCTTTGGGCGCAGTCTGAATTTTACCGCCATAAAAACGGTGCGCATCTTCCGACAGCTTTTTTAAAAACAGGGTCTTGCCTTTGGCGATCTGTTCCTGCGAAAAATTCTCCGGGAACACTGTGTTCAGATTTTTCAAATCCAAACTAATTTCTTTCATTACTCTCCTCCATTTTTTAATCTATTGAATTGAATTCCCTCAATATTAAACCGGCTAAACTAGGGTTCCGAAATATTCGGTGGTCTTCTGTTTGAACTTTACATGATCCGGAATATAATCGGGTAGAATGATTGGCGCTATCTTTTTCCT
This sequence comes from Fidelibacterota bacterium, assembly GCA_030655795.1. Classification (GTDB taxonomy): domain Bacteria; phylum Fidelibacterota; class UBA2242; order UBA2242; family UBA2242; genus B118-G9. The sequence continues at coordinate 5,291 of JAUSPJ010000369.1, forward strand.
CGGAATATCCAGCGCACTCACCTCTTTTTCATAATCATAAACATGCTGCATAGTCAATTTCCCAAACTGTATGCCCTTCTTTGCCCGCTCCGACGCCCAGTAACCGCTCCGGCGACCAAATACAATTAGATCCAGTTGAGAATTTCCCATGAGACGATTGCGACCATGAATTCCGCCGACCGCTTCACCGGCAACATATAAACCGGGAATCCTGGATTCTCCTTTTTCGTCGATTTCGATGCCGCCGTTCTGATAATGCAGCGTCGGATAAACCAGCATCGGGTATTTGACGACATCAATATCAAAGCGCTTGTACTGCCGTAACATTGCCGGCAGATTTTTAGCGATAGCGCCCTCTCCGTTGATCATATCAATCAAGGGTGTATCCAGCCAGATGCCCACCTTGCCGGTCGGGGTCGGAATCCCTTTCTTGTGTTCAGTGCATTCCCGGATGAAGGCCGAGGCTTCGACATCCCGTGGTTCCAGTGCATACACAAACAATTCACCGTCGACATTCACGGGCTGAGCGCCGATGGAGCGGATTTTTTCCGTACATAAAAACCCTAAAATCTGTTCTGGAAACACAGCGCCGGTGGGGTGATACTGAACAGAATCCATGAACATGAGGTTAGCGCCTGCCCGGTAGGCAATAACCAAACCGTCGGCAGTTGCACCATAGTGATTCGTCGTTTCAAATCCGCGAATATGCAGGCGACCGAATCCACCGGTTGCAATGATAATTGAACTGGCTTGGATAACCATATACTGCTTGGTTTCAAGATGATACCCAATCGCCCCAACAGTCTGGTCCTTATCATCGAGAATTAACTCGATGATCGAGGTAAATTCCAGGTATTTGATTTTATCGGGCATATTATAGACTTCATCTCTCAATACCCGACAGATTCCGGCGCCGGTATAGTCACGGGTGGAGTGCATCCGTTTGCGGCAGGTCCCGCCTCCGGCAATTACCAGCATGGAACCGTCGGGATTTTTATCAAACATGACGCCCAATTCCTCCAGCCACTTAATCGCGCCGGGACCGTCGTTGACTAATACTTTTGCAAGATCGGGTTTATTATCAAAATGTCCGCCGCCCATGACATCCAGAAAATGGAGCACCGGCGAATCATCCTTCTGATCGGCAGCCTGAATCCCGCCCTGCGCCATCATAGAGTTGGAATCGCCAAGCCGTAATTTTGTCGCCAGCAGAACATTGCTGCCATTAATCCCGGCAGTAATGGCGGCAGCCATTCCCGCCGAGCCGGCGCCGATGACCAGCACATCGGTTTCAAGATCGGGGTTTTGAAGGTCTAAGATCGCCGGATCAATCCGGGAATAGGATTCCAGCAGGTCGGCGACTTCCGTTGTTAGCAGCTCGCCTTTGTTGATACCGACCCTGACTTCCCGGCGGGCATCCTTTTTATAATCAGGGTGAAAATTTTCCAGAATCTCCTGCCGCTCCTGTTCATTCATGGCCGGAAATACCTGCTTGCCGTGCTTTTTGGCCAGTTCGAGACGCTTCGGCCGGGTTTTTTCGACCATCTTAATGGATTTCATCATATAATTAGGATACATAGGTTCTCCTTTTTTAGTATTGAGTACAGAGATTTGAGTATTGAGATAATTTTTTAGTCATTTTTAAGTTTTTGAATCAATCCGAATACCATTTTCTGAATCTCGTTAATTTTACAACAAACATCTTCAAATTTTTCAGACGAAACAAAGCCAAGGTCCATCGATAAAATAAGTTGAGTCTCTAATTCACAGGATGATGAATAAGCAATTTCCAGGAAACGAATAAAGTCTTTTGATGAAGTTTTTCCGGCTCCTTCAGCAATATTTGAAGGAATGGAAATCACCGATCGCTGAATTTGTGATATGAGACCGTAGATTTCGGATTTTGGAAAACTATAAGTTAATCCGTAAACCTCTTTCACCACATCTCTTGATT
>JAUSPJ010000380.1 GCA_030655795.1 Fidelibacterota bacterium
ATCACCTCTTCTACCAGTGAATCGCCTACCGCATACTTAATATATTTGGGTTCTCTGAAAATATAACCCAGCGATACCGCTTTTGCAGAACGCCCCGCACCAACCCGGATCCGAAAATCCTCCGTAAAAAAGTACCGGAAATTCACACGGGGACATAAAAACACACCCTGATCTGCAGTGGTGATTCCGGTCGGATTAAAACTGTCAAATCGCAAACCAGCCATCAAATCGTACTTTCTTCCCAGAAGTTGGCCTTTCATCTCATCTTCAGCGTATAGACTTAAACTGGTCAGACTTGGATAATCATCGTAGCGATATGAACGTCTGCTTGAATAATAGCCGTAATAGTTCCAGTCTTCATCCAACACCAATCCCTCGCCAGTGTTAAATTCCCGATCTAACTCAATCCCGGCCAGAAAATGGTGGTCCTGTCCTGCAAAGTGGCGATCTTTCTCGCGCAGAAATTTTATGCCGGTTTTCCATTCAACTCCTATTTCTGATTTCTCACCGATATAGCCGATCTTCTGTTTTGTAATAGTTGTATCATACCAGGTTGTATCGGTACCGACAATCAGCGGCAGGGTTGTATCGACTTGAACCGGATACTGATCGTTTTTATACAATGCTCTAAAAGATTTATTCCGGTCAATATTCAGGTTTACCATACCGGAATATTTTGTCTTTTGACTATTTTCATAATCGAATGAATATGCGCTGGTAATCCGATAACTACGGTCTCGATCCTTGGTCTTGTAAACGTCGGTGGGCGGCTCGTTCTGGATCATCTGGGTAAATGTTCCCTGCAGCCGGTTTTGAAGGCGACCGCCAAAAGAGTTGAAAGAGTAGTTGCCCGAGCCATAAATCCGATGAAACTCATCATCTTTTTTACGCAAATCCCTCTCGCTCCGGGCATAATTCAAATGATAATCAAAAACCCGCTCGCCGGATTTTAAACCATGGCTGAAGCTGATGGTTTTGGTATCGGGATTAAATTTGGCTTTCAGCTTCGGAGCCACCCGGCCGGTTTTGGTATTAACTTTAATTAGTCCCTGAGAAAAATTGCTGTATTTTACCGATGGAATACCAGCAATGACTTCAACGGATTCAATATTATCTGCGGGAATACTGCGTAAATCAATCCCCGTACGGCCACTGGAACCGACCCGTGAATCTGCTGAAATTTCATTGCCATCAACAATAATCATACTGCCAAACGATTCTTCGGCAAGAACAGGACTTCCAGCCATCGCGACGCCACGAACACCAACTTGTGTTGTCTTGGAAAGCCCAGGATTGTTATTCTTCTCAATACCAGGTACCAGTGACAGAATATCACCCAAATTCGTCGCCTGCATGTGTTCGATTTCGCCGGAGCTGACCTTGCGTGTGGTAACCATCTCTTCCGGGATGATGTCCTTCTGTTCACTGCAGACCTCTATTCCACCGAGCATGAAGCAGTAATCGCTGTCGCCTTTCTTAGTTTTCCTGAGCAATTTGACAGTGACAGTATAGCTTTTGTCGGATTCGACCTTCAGATCAAAGAGCACATTTTTATAGAAACCGTCTTTGACCACCTCTATGTTATATTTCCCGTCTTCAACATCAGGGAAGAAAAAATTGCCCGTTGCGCCGGATACAACGGTCTTGGAAAAGTCTTTATCGCCCGGTTTCATTAATATCACCAGTGCGTCCGGGATATTCATCTTTTCCATATGACACTGTACTTTTCCGGATATCGTTGACGCCAAAATCGGCCCGGATAAAAGTATCCCAACTGATACACCGAACAAGACTTTTTTCATGTATTTGCCCTTACTATATGGAATAAACGAATCAATAGAACATGCCTTGTTAATATATTTAATTTTCAATGATTTTCAATAGCAAATCCTCTACTTAAACATATCCAGGGAATTCTCATCCAGATCACCTGAAACAGAAATAATGTAATTGTTTACATCAAGATATTTATTCGCCATTCGCTGAACATCCTCCTTCGTCACAGCCATGATGGCATCGCGGCGTGTATCGAAATGGTCAAGCGGTTTATTGTCTCTGAGCTGGTTAAAAATAATTCCCCCGATATCATCCGCGGTTCGTGTCTGCAAAGTCAGCAATGAGATTTTTCGGGCTTTGGCCTTATTTAATTCCTCATCGGTGACGCCCTCTTTCTGGACCTTCTCAATCTCCGTAAAAATACCCTTAATCATTCTTACTACATTATCCTTGTCCAGTTCCGTGCGAATATTCCAATAACCGCCATGATCCCGAATCCAGAGCTGGCTTTTAATGCCGTAACTCAGCCCCTGTTTATCACGCAGTTCGATTCCCATCCGGGATGTCAGCGAACTGCCGCAAAGAATATGCTCCAGTATCTTCAGCGTTTCATAATCCTCGATATCCGTGGTAATGCCGCCATCGATCGGATTAAATGCCATATCCAGGCGACACTGCTTATATTGGGGATTCTTAAATACATAAATATACTTGCCCTGAATCGGCTTAATCTTCGAAAAGCCAATATTCTCATCCTCGGACGTGTGTTGCCAGCTGCCGTAGCTGGCATTGAGTTTTTCCTGAATCCAGTCTTTACTGAAATCACCGACAACCACCATTTTCAATTGATCGGGACTGTAATATTTATCATAGAAACGAATTAGATCTTCCCGGCTTGATTTTTCAAAGGTTTCCACCGT
>JAUSPJ010000392.1 GCA_030655795.1 Fidelibacterota bacterium
CAAATTCCTTTTCAAAATAACAGATGAAACGCTGAAACGCCTCTTGTTGATAGGGACGCAGGGCAAATTCCGGATTGAGATTTTCAGTGAGATGCTTCGGGATTTCGATCTCTTGTATATAGCGCTTGCCGAATTCCGTCAATAAACGATCATATAAAAACAAATGCGGCATGGTCTATTCCCCGTAAAACAGGCGGTTCAGGCGTTTATCTTCTTCCGAAACCTTAAAATCATTGTCCTCTATCTCCGAAAGATTCACATAGAGCTGGTTCTTATTGAGAATGTCAAGCAGGACATCTTTCTGCTTTGATAGAGACAACTCCCTGAATTCTGCGATATTCTCATCCATCTTTTTTATATCAACATTATAGTTCAGGAAACTCCGGGCTTTCATCTCTTCCCAGATAGACAATATTGTATCTGTATCTTCAGCATCCCGGATTCTTTCAATAAAGGCTTCATTGTATTTCATCAGTTCGCAGTAGATGAAATCACCGCCGCCGGTCCATTTGATTTCTTTAGATATGCCTGTCTTATCACCTTTTATTACTTTCTGAAGACGAATAACACTATCATCTTTGCCATAATCAAGTTGTTCTACACCAATATATTGACGGCCTATTTTGTGGGCGACAGAAGCAGTTGTTCCACTTCCCAATTGAAAATCCATAATAATATCGCCGACTTCAGATGCCATTTCGATAATTCTCTGAATTAAACGCTCTGGTTTCTGTGTTGGAAATCCTTTTATTAGTTCAGCATGTTCAGACTGATTTTCTTTATATGCACGCGGATCAGCATATACTTGCTTAATATCAGTCCATACAGTTGTAAGTGGTAGTCCTTTACTTTCATCTAAGTATTGTTTTTCCCATTGTACGTTACCCTCCTGATCTCTTCCTCGCATCCGCTTCTGGTACAACCTTCCATCATTATCTTTGTACTTAAACCAATCAGCGATATATTTTTTTGAATATGGAGTAAAAATCTTATTCTGTTTTCTTAATTGGTATTGCTTGGCATAATGCAGAATATAATCGTGAATATTAACAGGTTTTGCTCCAGCAGCACGTCCCCCAGATGGTGATCCATACGCCCATATTATCTCTTCAACAAAATTCTCTCGATCATATACTTCATCACATAACACTTTTAGATAATGAGACTCATTGATATCAATATGAATAAAAATATTACCATCATTGGTCAACATTTCTTTTGCGATTAATAACCTATTTTTCATAAAGGTCAGCCATGTAGAATGCATAAAACTATCATTATAATTAAAAGAATCTCCCCCCGTATTAAATGGCGGATCGATATAGATCAGTTTGACCTTTCCCTGGAATTGTTTTTTCAGGGAGTGCAGCGCCAGCAGGTTATTGCCCTTGATGATCAGGTTTTCCCGGATCGTGCCGTCCTTGTCCCGCTTGATTTCATTGACCGGCTCCTCGCCCTTGACCGTATAGCGTTTGAAGTTGCTCAGTACTTTCGGGTCCAGCAGGCGGTCGATCTCGTCCTGCGCAAGGACTTCATTGAAGAAGATTTCCTTGCGTTTTTCTTCCTCTTTGCTCTGCCCGCCTTCCAGCACACAGTCTTTATAGGGCCAGACCAGCGCCACTTCGCCGCGTTCCTTCAGGTATTTGCCGTCAATCGTCAGCCCGATCTTATTGCGGAATTTGGTATAGGAACTGGCGTAGAAATTCTTGTCCTGCACATAGTCGATGAAGGTATTGATATTAAAGACCCAGTGACCTTTGATCTCGTCGAAGAATTTGGCTTTGATCTGCGCGTTATCCAGCAGCAGCCCGATCAGTTGCCGGTCGATTTTCCAGGCTTTGTCGATGACTTCACTTTTCAGCAGGTCGCCGTCCTGATCCACAAAGCGGGGATCGGATTTTAAGAGTGTTTGGAGGGTTTCATTGAAGGACATAATTATTTCCTGTATTTAGTTTATGGTCCGGGATATGCTTGTTTGGTAAGTTTGGTAAATATCTGTATCTGCCTTTTATCCTGTGGTGTTTCATTGCAGACCAGCCAATCTTCCAACACCATTTGTTTTTCGTCATCCCATTGGATTAAGCTTTTTCTAAGCCAGTAATTGATAATCGCCAGGGGTTTGATAATTCGTCTGTCAAACTGCTGTTTAAGGAAATCGGTCAGTTCCGATTCAACGGTTGAGACGCCGTAATCGAGCGCCAGGGCGCAGGCGGCGATCATTTTATCTGTTCGGCTAAAATAAAAAGGTCTTCCGTTTCTTTCGTTCAGAACAATGTCAGACTCAACCAGCTGATCGACAATTCTAAAACGGTTCTGAATTTGCGGATCTTTCTCAATCGTCGCACCCAGGCATTTCAATTTCGATTGGTACTTCACGCGCCAGGGATATTTTGTTTTAAACTTCTGTGCCCGTACAATCTCATCACAGACCATTTCAATCGTGACACACTCGAAGCGTGGATCAATGAACATATCCGGGGCTATCCGGATCAGCATCAACACACTGCAGGTGTCACACAATAATATCAGTGGTTTTCCTGAATACTCTCCAGTTGCTTCAATTGCAGCAATTCATCTCTCAGACTGACCATATCCAGGTAGTTTTCAAGGGCAAACAATTCACCCAGGGTTCGGATCGATAAATGCTCTGTCTGATCCAGCGCCAGATTAACAAATAAAGGACTCAATTCCTGATAGGTGTTGATAAATTGTCTGACATTATCAGATCCTAACAGGATTTCATAAATTGATCGGAATTTTTTTCTCAGATTTGTATCAGCAGGAGCGTATTTCAAATCAAATCCTGAATCTGTTTCCTGAATCCGCTTAACAACGCCACAAATAGCATGATGATTATTCAGGCTGTATTGTTTCAAACTATTGATCTGAATCCCCGGCTCCATTCCTTTTATCATTTCGTGGATTTCATGTATATAACTATCAGGAAATTGAGCATAGCTGGCCACCATATCGCAAAAATCTTCTTCAGCATCATCAACGGACATTTGTTTATTGTCACTGAGGACGGAATGAACAGTTTCATGGAGCAAAGGAAAAATCAAATCCATAACGTTAGTTTTGTTATCAACGAATACAACACGATGATTATAGATGCGGGTATAAAAGGCATAGAGTTTCGATACCGGAAATTCACAGAAGATGAC
>JAUSPJ010000395.1 GCA_030655795.1 Fidelibacterota bacterium
GCGGTCCCGAACCAATAACGTGGATAATGTGAAGTGCAATCCGGCGATGCAGGTTCCATTTCTGGATGGCCATTGCCAGGAAAAACCCACCCATGAACAGAAAAATGTTACTGTCTCCATAGGATGGAACAACTTCTTTGAGAGGCAGCACTTTTAAAACCGGAAACGCCAGAATCGGAATCAGTGCGGTAACCGGAATCGGAATTGCTTCGGTAATCCACCACCAGGCCATCAGAATGGCTACGGCCAGTGTGCGGTGTGCGAGCGGGTCCAGAGTTTTAGACAATGGTAAAAAGAGCACGAGCAGAAACAGGGGAATTCCGGACAGAAGACCGATTTTTTGCCTGATAGAAGCGCTGCGCTTATCATTCATTGAAAATTCTTTCCGGATGTTGTAGTAACCGTTCTGGAGAGATTACATATTCTAATGCAGGAAATCAACAGGAAGCTGCAGAATCCACCATAAATATTGAGAATTTGAACATGATGCGATTATAAAATATTCAACACGGCAAAAAAATGGGTGATTGTTCCACCCAGTACAAACAGGTGCCAGATGGCGTGAGAAAAAGGTAGTTTTTTCCAGAGATAAAACACCGTGCCCAGCGTGTAGGAAACACCGCCAATGAGCAGGAAAACCAATGTGGTTCGGTTGAGATTGTGAATAGTCTGTGGCATCGCGATAACAATTAGCCAGCCCATCGCAATATAGATAAATACCGACACAACCCGAAACCGGTGAATGAATATACTTTTCAGTATTATGCCGGTGACGGCCAGTCCCCAGATAATTCCAAACAGCGTCCAGCCCCATGCGCCGCGCAGCGATACCAGTAAAAAGGGCGTATACGTGCCGGCGATAAGCAGGAATATTGCCGAGTGATCGATGATCTTCAGAAATGCTTTTACTCTTGAGCGCTGAATACTGTGATATAATGTCGAGGACAGATACAGCAAAACCATGGTACTGCCAAAGATGGAATAGCTGACCACATGCCAGGCATTTCCATGACGGGCAGCCTGAACTACGAGCAGAACCAGCCCGGCGATAGCAAGCAGAGCGCCGATCCCGTGAGTAATTCCATTGGCGATTTCTTCTGAAATAGATGCAGTTAGGTTTAGGTTTGGAGTAATTTTATTTTTTTGAGTCAAATTATACCTTTTTAAATGCTTTCGCCGTTAGGCGGCTGTCAGTTTTGTCACCACTTCAATATGCGGTGTATGCGGGAACAGGTCGACCGGCTGTATTTTGTCGATTGTATAATGTTTCTGTTCCAGGAGCATATTAATATCCCTGACCTGGGTGGCCGGATTGCAGGAGATATAGACTATGGTTTTTGGGTGTAATTGCGCAACAACATCAACTAATTTCGGGTGCATGCCGCCACGGGGCGGATCAATGATCAGGATGTCCGGTGCGGGAAGATCGTCGATTATCTCGGGATTTTTCTGAAACAGCTTGTCCAGATCGCCTTCGATAAACCGGGTGTTTTTGATCTTGTTCAACGCTGCATTTACCCAGGCGTCTTTGACAGCGTCTTTCACGATTTCAAAACCGATGATCTCTTTGGCGTTCTGTGCCAGGTAGAGTGCAATACTACCGGTGCCGCAGTACAGATCCCAGACCGTATCTGTCGCGGAAATTCCGGTAAGCTCCCGGACAATGTCATAGAGTTTTTCCGCCATGACCGTGTTGGTTTGGAAAAATGAGGCCGGTGATATTTTGAATGTCAGAGCGCCAAGAGTTTCAAGAATATGATCTTTGCCAAAAAGAGCATGTTGTTTTTCACCAACGGTCGTTCCGGACCAGCCCCGGGCAATGGTATTAACGACGCAGCTGAGATTATCGAGTTTTGCGCGGAGTTCATTTACCAGGGGTTGAAAAATCTCATGCCGGTCATCGTTGGTGACGATATTGATCATTAGTTGATTGGTATTGTGGGCTTTGCGCAGGACCAGGTGCCGCAGAAAACCGGTATGCTGTTTCTGATTGTATGCGGCGAGCTGATTGGTCAGCGCAAATTGCCGGACAGTCGCTAAAATAACGGGCGTTTCTTCCGGAGCGATCAGACAGTCGTTCAGATCGACAGCTTTCCAGTAATTGCCCGGCGCCCGCAGTCCCAGGGCAAAATTCTCCGGTTTCTCGGTTTCAAAATCGTCAGCCAGCCAGCGTTTTTCGGAAAAGGCGAATTCCATTTTATTGCGATAGCGGAAAAGGCTTTGTGAGGGCACGGGAGGCAGTACATCAACAGGTCCGAAACCGCCGAGATGGCCGTAAAGATCAATAACCTGTTTGTGTAAATACTTGAGTTGCGTATTATAATCGAGATGCTGGTGGGAACAGCCGCCGCAATGATCAAAGTAGACGCAGGGCGGTGGCTGAAATTCCGGACTCTGTTCGACAATGTTCAGGATTTTGGCTTCGGCAAAATTGGATTTGACTTTGGTAATCCGGGCATTTACCCGCTGTCCCGGCAGCCCGTTTTTCACAAAAATAACAAAATCGTCAATATGGGCGAGTCCGGCGCCGCCATAGGCCAGATCGCTGATTGACAATTCGATTTCCTGGTGTTTTCTAACAGGTTTTTCCATCGGCGCGTAATTTAGGGCATGAATGGATAGAGAGCTAGTAATTATTGGGCAATTTTTGGATCGACGTCATCAATTTGGGACGGATCCATACTTTCCTGAGCGTATTTCAGGTAAAGTTTTTCCTGAACAAATATTTTAAACAGTTCAGGATCGATGTGCTTGTCTTTGGCCATAAAGCCCATGATCTTCATAGCTTCGGAGAGGGTTTTGCCTTTTTTATACGGACGGTCGCGGGCAGTGAGCGCCTCGAAAATATCCGCCAATGCCATCATGCGGGACTGAGGAGACAGCTGGTCTTCCTTGAGGCCACTCGGATACCCGGTTCCGTCGAGTTTTTCGTGATGTCCGCCGGCATATTCGGGGACCCGGCGCAGTTTTTTCGGATAGGGCAGTTTTTCCAGCATTGTGATGGTCATAACCACATGGTGGTTGATAATTTCCCGCTCTTCATTGGTGAGTGTGCCCCTGGGAATGCAGAGATTGAGGATTTCATCTTCATCAAGCAGATCGCGGGTTTCATTACTCATTTCAATTTTCTGCTGTCCGATAGTTTTTACCCGGTCCTGTTTTTCGGCAGCCATGAATTCACCGCCTATATTGGCCGTTTCAATAAATACCAGATCGTCCTCAACAGCCTGGATTTTTGCATGATAATTTTCCTCAACCGTGGCGAGATTTTCCAGGGATTCACCGCTGGCGATTTTAAGCCGGTGTTCCAGCAGTTCGATTTTGGCGTCCCGTTTCAACACCTCAAACCGGGTTTTGACCGTATTGATCCGGTCATAGATCGTTTCCAGTTTGGAGGATTTATCGACGACATATTCGGGAGTTGTGATTTTACCGATATCATGCATCCATGATGCGATGCGTAGTTCTTTTAATTCATCATGGTTCAGAAAAAGTGGTGCGTAAACGCCATAATCGATGTTGTTTATATTTTCCGCGATCATCATGGTCAGTTTGGCAACCCGTTCGATATGACCGCCCGTATAGGGTGATTTTTCGTCAATCGCCGATGCAATCACCTGGATGAAGGATTCCAACAACTGTTCCAGGTCGTGGATGAGACGGGTGTTGGTAATGGCGACGGCCGCCTGTGATGCTAATGATATAATCAGGCCCTGGTCGGCATTAGTGAAGGGAATTGACTCATTAGTGATGGGATTGAGCGCATTTAATAATTGTAAAACACCGATGATTTCGTCTTCGTGATTGCGCATGGGGACGACGAGCATGGATTTGGAGCGATAACCGGTTTTGCT
>JAUSPJ010000396.1 GCA_030655795.1 Fidelibacterota bacterium
CTTATATAAAGAATCTTCCGTAACCCGCATCAACTGTTGTCTGGTTTCATCAACCTGACCAACTGCAAAGGTAAAGGCAGCATCTCCGTAGTACCTGCCTTTCAGAGCGCCGACATCGATCCCAATGATCTCGCCTTCACATAATTCACGCTGTGACGGTATCCCATGAACAACCTGTTCATCGATACTGGCACATATACTGGCCGGGAAACCGTTATACCCCTTAAAGGCTGGTTGAGCATCCTGGCTGTGAATATATTCCTCTGCCAGTTTGTCCAGAGCCAGAGTGGATATTCCCGGTTTGATCGCTTTTCCGAGAAGCACAAGAGTTTCGGCAACGATCCGATTGCTCTCTCTGATCTTTTCGACTTCTTCTAGAGAACGAATATAGATCATTATGCGCTTAGCGGCGACGGCCCTTCATTTTTCCGCTTTTCAAAAATCCATCATAATGTCTCATCAGCAGATGTGATTCAATCTGCTGCAATGTATCCAACGCAACACCAACAATAATCAAGAGGCTGGTGCCGCCAAAAAAGGACGCTACATCATAGGGCAGGTCCATAACTTTCATCAATATATATGGAAAGATCGCAACGAAAGCCAGAAAAAACGAACCCGGCAATGTCACTTTTGTCAAAATATTGTCAATAAATTCCGCGGTTCTTTTACCCGGACGGATACCCGGAATAAATCCGCCGTACTTTTTCATATTATCGGCAACTTCAACCGGATTAAAGGCTATTGCCGTATAGAAATAGGTAAAGAAGACAATCAAACCACCAAATATTATCCAGTACACCAGAGATTGGTAAGAGAAGAACTGCATGGCACCCTGGATAAAGTCACTGTTCGGGAAAAAAGTGCCGATTGTATTCGGGATAAACATGATCGCCTGGGCAAAGATAATCGGCATGACACCAGCCGTATTTACCCGCAAGGGAATATGAGTCGCCTGGCCGCCGTATACCTTACGGCCAACAACACGTTTGGCATACTGAACCGGAATCTTACGCTGTCCCTGGGTCAATAGCACGACAAATCCAACAATCACAAACATCAATGCGATCAGCACTATTTCTGTAAAAATACCCCGGACATCTTCCCGTACAAGGGCGATTTCACTTAATACAACGTTGGGAAACCGGGCCAGAATACCAATCATAATAATCATGGAGATTCCGTTTCCAATTCCCCGCTCAGTGATTCGTTCACCCAGCCACATCATTAAAATTGTTCCCGTGGTCATTGTCAGCATCGTCATCAGGGTAAAACCGATTCCCGGAATCGGAACAACCGGCAGAATCTGGTTGCCAACACGCGCCGACATCTGCGGGCTCATTAGCAACTGGGCGATACTGAAAGACTGCAAACCGGCGATCAGAACCGTTCCGTAACGGGTAATCTGGGTTATTTTTTTCCGTCCCTCTTCACCCTCTTTCTGGAGTTTCTGAAAATACGGAATAACGGCACCCAGCAACTGAATGATAATCGAAGCACTAATATAGGGCATAATACCGAGCGCAAATAATGTGGCTCTTGAAAATGCGCCACCGGCAAACAGATCGTACAGACCGAACAACGTCGTGGAGAAGTTGCGCATGGCAGCCCCTAATACTTCGCTGTCAATTCCCGGAGTAGGGACATGTGCGCCGACTCTAACGATCGTTAAAATCGCCAGTGTGTACAGAATCCGTTTTCGTAATTCAGGAATTCGGAATATGCTCTGAAATTGTTGCTTCATAGAATTACAGCCTTTCCACCACTCGCTTCAATTTTTTCTACTGCTGTACTGCTGAATGCATTTGCGGTGACTGTGACCGCCTCTTTAAGGTCGCCGACTCCAAGCACTTTCACCGGTTTGGAAAGTGTTTTGATGATACCTTTTTCATACAAAATTTCCAGGCTGACTTCCGGCAGCTGCAGACGGGCAATGGTACAAAGATTGACAATCTGTACATCTTCCCGGAATATATTCGTGAAACCACGTTTTGGAAGCCGTCGGTAAATAGGCATGGTCCCACCTTCGACCCAGGCTCTGTGTTTTGATCCTGAGCGTGAATGATAACCTTTATGCCCGCGCCCGGCGGTTCCACCGTTTCCGGAAGCCTGACCTTTTCCGCGACGTTTTCTTACTTTTGTTGAACCAGGGGTAGTAGTGAGAGAACCAAGATTCATAACTATTCCTTAACTTCTTCGACTTTTAATAAATGTTCAATCGCCTTAATCATCCCTCTGATTGCCGGATTATCAGGTTGTTCAACTGTATGATGCATCCGTTTTAAGCCCAATGCTTCGAGGGTTTTCCAAGTCCGCTGACGATAACCAATGGGACTTTTAATCTGTGTAATCCGCAATGTTGCATTTGTCTTTTTACTCATGAACCAAATATCTCCTGAAGCGTCATTCCTCGTTTATGCGCAACCATATAGGGATCTTTTAACTGCTGCAGAGCACGCATGGTTGCTTTCACTATATTGTGAGTGTTGTTTGAGCCGATGGATTTGGACAGAATATCGCGGACACCAACCTGCTCCATGATCGCACGAATAGGACCGCCGGCAATAATTCCCGTACCGGGCGAGGCTGGTTTCAGAATAACCACAGCGGCGCCGTACTTTGCCTGAATGGCATGGGGAATGGTACCATTGATAACCGGAATTTTCACAATGCTTTTCTTGGCATTCTCTTTACCTTTGGAAACTGCAGTTGTTACTTCAAGCGCTTTTCCCAAACCAATGCCAACATATCCTTTACCGTCACCGACGGCAACAACGGCATTAAAACTAAATCTGCGACCACCGGTAACCACTTTTGCCACACGGTTTATTTTTATCACTTTTTCTTCGAGCAGTTCCAACTGAGTGGGATCGACTGATTTCAAATTGATTCTCCTTTGAGATTAAAATTCCAATCCGGCTTTTCGGGCGGCATCTGCCAATGCTTTTATACGGCCATGATACTTGAATCCGCCACGATCAAACACAACAGTATTTATCTTCTTTTCAAGCGCCTTTTTAGCAATAAGCTCGCCAACCATTACACTTTTTTCGGTTTTGGATGTACCCTTTTTAACATTTGCCTTGATATCCGGCGAAAGATCAGAAACAGTCATGATTGATTTTTCAGACTGATCATCGATTAATTGTGCATAAATGTGGCTCAGGCTGCGATAGACTGCCAGGCGAGGACGTTCTGCCGTACCACTGATATGTTTCCGAATATGACCCTTTCGGCGAAGTCTTGTTTGTATTTTTTCACATTTTTTCGTACTCATTCCGAAATCCCCTATTTCACACCAACTTTTTTACCGGCTTTTCTGCGTATTTTTTCTCCCTGATAACGGATACCTTTCCCTTTGTACGGTTCCGGAGATTTAACTGATCGGATTTTTGCCGCCATCTGGCCGACTTGCTGCTTATTAATTCCACTTACAGCAATTGTCAGGTTCTTTGGTACCGTAAGGGTTATACCTTCAGTAGGTGTTATCAAAACTGAATGAGAAAAACCAATATTTAGTAAGAGAGAATTACCCCTCATTTCAGCTGAATACCCAACTCCGGTGATTTCCAATGTTTTTTCAAACCCTTTTATGACGCCTTCCACCATATTCGCAATCAGCATTCGGGTAAGTCCGTGCAATGAACGATGGGTTTTGCTATCACTGGGACGGGTCACAACGATTTCTTTATCTTCTTGTACAACAGTGATTTCAGATGAATACTCCCAGGTCAGTTCACCTTTTGGGCCTTTAACAGTAATGGCATTGGCATTTATCGCCACTTCAGTATTTTCTGGTATTGGTATGGGTTTTTTACCGATTCTAGACACAGTTTACTCCTTGCTTAAAAGCATTACCAAATATGACAAAGCACTTCGCCGCCGACGTTGTTCTTTCGGGCGATCTTATCGGTTACCACACCTATCGGTGTTGACATAACTGCGACACCAAGGCCTGCCAATACCCGAGGTATATCGATAGCATTTACATATTTACGACGCCCCGGACTGCTAATACGTTTCAGACCTTCAATGATCGGAGATCCGTCTTTAGCATATCTTAGATAGACGCGGATAATTCCCTGCTTGCCATCATTTATCAGGATAAAATCCTTAATATACTTTTCATGTTTTAAAATTAACGAAATCCGTTTTTTCATATTGGAAGCCGGAATATCAACCCATCGGTGATTCGCGGCCAATCCATTACGAATTCTTGTAAGATAATCAGAAATTGGATCTGTTACTGGCATATTTAAATTTCTCCTGTTTTACCAGCTAGCTTTTGTAATACCTGGAATTTCACCTTTGAGAGCTAACTCTCGGAAACATAAACGACACAGGCCGAATTTACGGTAGTATGAACGCGGTCTGCCGCAAACCGAACATCTGTTGACCGTCCGGGTAGAGAATTTTGGTTTACGCTTCGCTTTTGCGATCAAAGATTTTTTTGCCATATCAGTTATTCTCCCCTGCGGCTTCGTCTTTTACTGGTCGTTTTTTGAATGGAAACCCGAACAGTAACAGCAGTTCATGTGCTTCCGCATCGGTTTTTGCGGTTGTCGTCAATGTAATATTCATTCCGCGAATTTTATCGACTTTATCATAATCAATTTCGGGAAAAATGATCTGCTCTTTGATGCCCATATTGTAATTCCCGCGACCATCAAACGCCTTATCCGGCAGTCCGGAAAAGTCACGTACCCGCGGCAAAGCAATCGAAATAAGCCGGTCAAGAAATTCATACATCTTAGTCCGACGCAGGGTTACATTGCATCCTACGGGATCACCCTGACGGATTTTAAAATTTGAAATTGCTTTTTTGGCACGAGTTATAACCGGCTGCTGACCAGTGATAATCCGAATGTCATCCTGGGCATGTTTCAGGGCCGCCGGTTCCTCCTTGGATTTACCGACACCAATATTCAGACTTATTTTCTGTAGTTTTGGGACTTCCATGGTGTTTTTGTAACCAAACTTCTTGATCATTGCCGGCACAACGGTCGTATTGTATAGTTCTAAAAGTCTTGGTCTATATTCTGCTTTTTTAGCCACTTATGACTCCTTTAATTAGCGTCAATTACTTCGCCGGTCTCTTTTGAATAGCGAACCTTTTTTCCATCTTTCAGTGTTTTGTAACCAACTTTAGTCGGTTTATTATTAAAAAGGAGTGCAATGTTCGACATGTGGATCGGCGCTTCTTTTTCCACAATTCCGCCCTGCTGATTGTTCTGGCTGGGACGTGTATGCCGCTTAATAAAATTCACACCTTCAACAATAACCCGATCGGTATTCAGATAGACCTTTAATACCCGTCCGGTTTTACCTTTATAATTACCGGAAATAACTTTAACCATATCGCTTTTCCGAATTCGAATCATCCTAATTCTCCTTTACAGTACCTCTGGGGCCATTGATACGATTTTCATATAGTTCTTTTCGCGCAGTTCTCTGGCCACCGGCCCAAAGATACGGGTTCCGCGAGGCTCAAAATTATTGTCAATCAGCACCGCAGCGTTATCATCGAATCGAATATAGGAACCGTCTTTACGACGAATTTCTTTCTTCGTACGGACGATTACGGCTTTGGATATTTCACCCTTTTTTACCATTCCGCCCGGTGATGCCTGTTTTACGGTTACAATAATTATATCGCCAATCGACGCATATCTCCGTCCTGAACCACCCAATACCCGGATACACAGGACCTTTTTGGCTCCTGTATTATCGGCAACATTCATTCTTGTTTCTTGCTGTATCATCGGAACTTCCCCTTAAAATTTCATCCTAGCGATCTAATACTTCTACTAAATTCCAGCATTTTAATCTGCTGAGCGGCCGGGATTCTTCTATCCGAACGACATCCCCAATCTGACATTTATTTTCGGGATCATGGGCATAACACTTGGAAGTTCTGCGAATATATTTTCCATAGACCGAATGCTTCACGGTTCTTTCAATTGAAACAACAATGGTTTTATCCATTTTGTTACTAACGACTTTTCCAACGAGAGATTTTTTATTTGTGCCTGATTCCATCTTCTCTGTTCCTGTGTTTAGTTACCCTGTTTACCCTGTCGTTCGATGCCCAGTTTTGATTCATGCAAAACGGTCTTTATCTGGGCGATTTCCCGACGAACCTGTTTGATTTTCAGCGGGTTTTCCAACTGCTGCAGTGCTTTCTGAAACCGGAGGTTTTCCAGTGCTGTCATATTATCCTGAAGATTGGCTTCCAGCTCCGCAATTGACATATCTCTTAATTTACTTTTCTTCACACTACGCTCCTACTTCACGTCTTGATACGACTTTCGTCTTTATCGGCAGTTTGTGTACAGCCGTGGAGAAGGCCTCTTTTGCCTGTTCATAATCCGCTACCTCTACTTCAAATAAAACCCGACCTGGTTTGATAACCGCTACCCAGTATTCCGGAACGCCTTTACCTTTTCCCATCCGGGTTTCAGCCGGTTTTTTCGTGATAGGCTTATCCGGAAATATCCGTATCCACATTTTACCATGTTTACGAACTTTTCGGGTTATCGCAACACGAGCAGCTTCAATCTGTCGGCTTGAGATCCAACCAGGTTCGAGGGCTTTCAGTCCAAAATGACCGAAACTGACCTCACTGCCTCGGGTAGCCAGACCTTTCATTCTTCCTTTTTGTTGCTTGCGATGTTTTACTTTGCGAGGTGCCAGCATGTTTATAATCCCTTATTGCTTTTTAATGTATGATTCACCGTTACAAATCCAGACTTTGATACCAATACAGCCATAGGTTGTATGGGCAGTAATTGAAGCATAATCTATATCTGCTCGTAATGTATGCAGCGGAACTCTTCCTTCACGGTAAGTTTCCGTGCGCGACATTTCGGCGCCACCAAGACGTCCGCTGCACTGCACACGAATACCTTCAGCGCCCATCCGCATGGTTGCCTGAATCGCTTTTTTAACAGCTCGTCTGAACGATACCTTTTTTACGATCTGGGCCGCGATATTATTGCCAACCAATACGGCATCCAGTTCCGGCCGTTTAATTTCATTGACGTTGACCTGTACATCGGTATTTGTCAATTTCTGAAGTTCGAGACGCAGCAGGTCGACCTCTTCACCTTTTCGGCCAATGACAATGCCCGGACGGGATGTGTTGATTGAAATCGTGATCTTTTTCGATGTACGATGAATATTCACTCCGCTGACACCGGCATTTGGTAATCGTTTCAGAATATAACGGCGCAGTTTTAAATCTTCAGTTAACTTTTCTGTATAGTTCCGTTCGTCAAACCAGTTACTGCTCCAGGTTTTATTAAATCCGATTCGAAATCCGATAGGATGAACTTTCTGACCCAAGCAACCTCCCGTTATTTTTTCTTTTTCTTGTTTTCTTTTTCGGCTACGACTACCGTTAAGTGGCAGGATCGTTTCCGGATGATTGATGCCCGTCCCATAGCGCCCGCTCTAAAGCGCCGTGCGATACCAGCTTCGTCAACAAATATTGTATTAACAAATAAATCCTCGGGCTCTATTCCGGAGCCGCCTTCCAGATTCATCAGATTTGATACGGCTGAGCGAATCGTTTTTTCAACAGTCTCAGATGCCTTTTTGTTGCTGAAATGAAGGGCATTCAGAGCAAATTCGATACTTTTTCCGCGTACCATATCGGCCACCAGGCGAACTTTACGCGCCGATTGTCTTACATGTCTGCTAATTGCTTTCGCTTCCATAATACCTATTTCTTACCTTTTTTTATCAGACCCGGCGTGTCCACGGAATGTTCGGGTGTGAGCAAACTCGCCTAATTTATGTCCTACCATATTTTCCGTAACGAAGACCGGAATAAATTTATTCCCGTTGTGCACTGCAAATGTATGACCAACAAATTCTGGAGATATTGTCGACCGTCTTGCCCAGGTTTTAACAAGCTTCCTTTTGCCGGATTCGTTCATCTCGTTGATCTTTCCGAGCAGTTTGACATCGATGTGGGGTCCCTTTTTCAGTGAACGACTCATTCTGTATTCTCCCTAATTATTTGCTGCGTCTTTTGACGATAAATTTATCACTGGGATGGTTCTTTTTACGGGTTCTGTATCCCTTTGTCGGTTGTCCCCATGGTGTACACGGATGCCGCCCACCAGAACTTTTTCCTTCACCGCCCCCCATCGGATGGTCAACCGGATTCATGGCAACCCCACGTACTTTCGGACGACGTCCTAGCCAGCGGCTGCGTCCGGCCTTACCCAAACTAATATTTTCATGAGTCTTATTGCTGACTGCACCAACGGTCGCAAAACATTCTGCCAAAACGAGACGCATTTCGCCGGAAGGCATTTTCAATGTTACATATTTGCCTTCTTTGGCCATTATCTGAGCAGCTGTGCCGGCTCCCCGCGCAATCTGACCGCCTTTTTTAGGCTTTAATTCAATGTTATGGACAAACGTACCCGCCGGAATATTTTTTAACGGCAGCGAATTTCCCAGTTTGATTGGGGCGTCGACTCCGGAAACGATAATATTGCCAACCTGCAAACCATCGGGTGCAATGATATATCGTTTTTCACCGTCTATATAACTTATCAGCGCAATGCGTGAAGACCTGTTCGGATCATATTCAATGGTTTTAACAGTCGCTTCGATACCGTGTTTATCGCGTTTAAAATCGATAATACGATAACTGCGTTTATGACCGCCTCCGCGTCTGCGTGCGGTTATGCGGCCATTATTATTACGCCCACCGGATTTTCTCATCGGGGTAAGCAGGCTTTTTTCTGGCGTTGTTGTAGTGATATCTTCAAATGTATCAACCGATTTAAAACGCTGTCCCGGAGTTGTTGGTTTGATTTTCTTTATACCCATGATACTATACCGCGGTTTCTCCTTGATAGAAATCTATTTTTTCACCCAGTTTTAATGTAACAATCGCTTTTTTCCAGTCGGAGCGTTTGCCACTTGTACGGATAACCCGTCCGCCACTACGTACAGTCATCTGCTTTGTTTTTCCCTGCACATTCATAGTAGCAACCTTTTCAACTTTTACTCCGAAGCGGTCTTCGACGGCTTTTTTGATTTCAATTTTATTGGCTTTCGGATGAACCCTGAAACCATACTTCCGTTCAGTCTCCTGAAGTTTGTTGATTTTTTCGGTCAAAATCGGTTCAATAATGATGGTACCTTTTATCGACATTATGCAATCCCTATTAGTTAACCAGAAGTCGGCTGTTTAATTTTTCCAATCCTTCTTTATCGACCAGTAAAACGTCGCAATCCAACATATCGTATGTTGATGCTCGCTCCGCTTCGACCAAAAGAATATTATAAAAATTTCTGGCTGCCAGATAGAGGTTTTCACTCACATTGGTTGCCAGCAACGTAATCCGCTTATTCTCAATTCCAAATGCTTTCAGCATCTCGCGCATTGATTTGGCTTTGGCCTCTTCAAATACGAAATCCTCAACAACTTTGATAGCACCCTCTTTATATTTATAAGCCAGCGCGCTTTTACGGGCCAGAGTTTTAACCTTTTTGTTGATTTTCATCGTATAGTATTTCGGCTTGGGACCGAAAGCACGACCACCACCAACCCAGATTGGGCTGCGATTGGAACCTGCACGTGCACCGCCACGACCCTTCTGTTTCCAGGGTTTGCGACCACCACCACTGACCTCAGCCCGTGTTTTAGTTGAATGGGTTCCCTGACGCGAATTGGTCATCTCGGTTTTCACCGCAAGATATATCGAATGATCGTGGGGTTCCACGTCAAAAGCTGCATCTTTGAATGTCAGTTTCTGGCCGGATTCTATTCCGTCTTTTTTATAAATAGTAAATTCTACGCTCACCGTTCCTGCCTCCGAATTGTTACAATACTATTCTTTGCTCCGGGTACAGCGCCTTTGATATAGAGTAAATTATTCTCTGTATCGATTTTGACGATGGAAAGGCCTCGGACTGTTTTATTGTCGCCACCCATTCTGCCGGCCATTTTCATTCCCTTAATAACACGGGATGGATAGGCTGAAGCACCAATAGAGCCCGGTGACCTGTACCGGTCACTCTGACCGTGAGATTTTGGGCCGCCCTTGAAATTGTGGCGTTTGACAACTCCCTGAAATCCTTTTCCTTTTGTAACACCAGACACTTTTACCGTATCGCCGATTTTAAATATATCAACCGTAATCATATCTCCGGGCTTTGAATTGTCACCTTCGAATTCCTTGATTTCCGATAGAAAACGATATGGTTCTGTGCTTGCTGCTTTGAAATGTCCCAGCATCGGTTTGTTTACCCGTTTCTCCGGTTTCTTTTCAAAGCCCAACTGCACAGCCGAATAGCCGTCTTTTTTAGGTGTTTTCACCTGTACTACCTGGCATGGACCGGCTTCGATGACAGTCACCGGCATCATAATGCCGTTCTGCTCAAAAACCTGGCTCATCCCAATTTTTTTTCCGATAATTCCTAACATAGGTCTGCTTCCGTTATACCTTTATCTCAATGTCTACACCTGCAGGAAGGTCCAATCTCATGAGAGCATCAACCGTCTTTGAGGTTGAGTTCAGGATATCCACCAGTCTTTTATGGATTTTTGTCTGAAACTGTTCTCTCGATTTTTTATTCACGTGGGGCGATCTCAGGACAGTATACACCGTACGCGTTGTCGGCAACGGTATCGGGCCAGAAACAACTGCGCCGGTTGATTTCGCTGTAGCGACAATCTTTTTGGTACTTTGATCCAAAAGATTGTGATCATAAGCTTTGAGACTAATTCTTATTCTTTGTCCAGGCACGTGAAACTCCTTACTCCAAGATTTCGGTTACGACGCCAGCGCCGACCGTGCGACAACCTTCACGAATCGCAAAACGCAATTCCTTCTCCATCGCTATCGGCGTGATCAATTCTATCGTCATCGTGATCCGGTCACCGGGCATTACCATATCTACACCTTCCGGCAACTGTATCACACCGGTCACATCTGTTGTCCGAAAATAAAACTGCGGACGGTAACCTTTGAAAAACGGCGTGTGACGACCACCTTCTTCTTTCTTTAATACGTATACTTCGCCTTTGAACTTCGTATGCGGGGTGATACTGCCCGGCTTCGCTGCCACCATTCCGCGCTGCAGCCATTCCTTGTCAATTCCACGAAGCAGCAAACCTGCGTTATCGCCGGCTTCACCACGATCCAGAATCTTCCGAAACATCTCTACACCGGTGACGACGGTCTTCTTGTGACCGCCCATGCCTATCAACTCA
>JAUSPJ010000397.1 GCA_030655795.1 Fidelibacterota bacterium
CCAAGCAGAGGCGTAGTTATATTGTGGATATCTATTATACACCTAACGTCTATTCATATCGCCTTTTTAACCCCTTAAAGGTTTGTCTATAGACATACAAATTTCCATATAAAACTTTTCCATGAGATAAACGGTTCGCTACAAAACTTTCTTAGAGGTAATTCACGTTCATTAGCGGTCTAATATTTTTAAAACCTTGGCGCCCCGGCCGCCGCCCCGCTTCAGTTCATACAAAGCCTTATTCGCTTCACCCAAAGAATATTCTACCACCGTCGGCTTAATTGGAATCTCCGCCGCCAGTTCCAGAAATTCAGAAACATCCCGGCGGGTAACGTTCGCGACGCTCTTGATCTCTTTCTCCATCCAGAGATGTCGCGGATAATCCAGTTTCAGGAGATAATCTTTATCGATATCCTCTTTCCGGATAGCGTTTATTACCAATCGTCCACCGGGTCGCAAATTGCTCAAGGCTTCAATTACCGGTTTCCAGACCGGCGTAGTATCGATAATCGCATGACATAATTCCGGTGATTTATCAGTGGTATCACCCACCCAGGCGGCGCCCAATTCCCGGGCAAAACGCCGTTCAGTCTCACTGCGGGCAAAAACATACACTTTTGTATAGGGAAACTTATACCGCGCCATTTTCAGAACCAGGTGTGCCGATGCTCCAAAACCGGTCAGGCCCAGGCGCTGTCCATCCCTGAGATTACAGAGCCGTAACGAGCGATAACCAATCGCCCCGGCACAAAGCAGCGGCGCCGCCTCAACATCACTGAAAATATCGGGTATCCGAAAAGCCGAGGTTTCCGGAACGACCATATATTCGGCATAACCGCCATCGACGTCCCGGCCGGTGGCTTTAAACTTGGAACATAGGTTTTCATTACCTGACAGACAGTATTCACATGTGCCACAGGACGAATAGAGCCAGGCAACTCCCACCCGCTCACCAATCGCAAAATGCCGGACACGGACGCCCAAATCAGCCACAGTTCCGACTACCTGATGACCGGGTACAACCGGATAATGCGGCGGCGGTGTGCGTCCTTCGATTTCGTCCAGCTCGGTATGACAGACAGCACAGGTATGCACCCTAATTAACAGTTCATCCTCCTTAGGAGCAGGGACCGGCAACCCGGTTGCGCTCAAAGGATGTAAATCCACCGCGACATTGGTCTTTTTCGTCAGCTGCATTGCTTTCATAGATTGCTCATAATTGTTTTAAAAAGATTACGCAAATTAAGAGTTATTTTCAAGGAAGATCGGATTATTCCTGTTTATTTTAAGCCTAATGTTTTCCCCTGTTCCAGAAGCGTGATTAGTTCCCGGATTCGGCGGTCTCTTGTTTCCTGTCGCTTCGCCATCTGAATCCAGAGCAGATATCGCTTTTGATGGGAAGGAGATAACTGGTCAAAACAGGATTTTGCTTTTTGATTGCGATCCAGGGCATTCTGAAATTCCGGGTCCATTTCTGCGTTGATTTCAGGTTTGTCCGTCAAGACCTATATTCATTTATTCATCTTTATCCGGGATAATTATTAATGGATGTGACCGTGATCCAGCTCTTCCGAACTGGCTTCGCGGATTTCAACAATCTCGGTTTCGAAATTCAGTACTTCACCGGCCAATGGATGATTCATATCAATTACCACTTCCGAATCGGTAAACGATTTTACCAGAACTTCAAATTGCTGATCCTGCCCATTACGACCGGTTAGTGACATGCCCTCTTTCAATTCAAGATCGGGCGGTAATTGCTCACGACTGACGGTTTGCATAGCTTTTCTTCTCTGGTTTCGCCAAACATGATCAGGACCAAAAGAAAACCCGGCTGGAAATCACCATATTCAGCAATATGCATTATTTTTCCAAACAACGGGGAAAATTTAGGGTAATTTTAGCCTTCAACCAAATGGGTTATTCAGGTGAATTATAAACAATTTCTGTAAGTAGATATTCTCTTTTCACGTTACTACTCAATCATCCGGCGGTTAACGTTTTATTTATCATATTATCCGTTGAATTGTTAATCATCCTCCTCAAAAGTTAACCACCCGGCAGCTGCCGGGTGGGATAAGCGATCTCTCCACCACCCCCGAATTTATTCGGTGAGTACCCCGACTACTCCGAGGAGTCCTCCGATGTATCGGAGTCCCCTATGACCTGTTGGAAAAGTTGGGACGGCAGGAAGAAGCCATTCTATCCCATCCGGCAGCTGCCGGAGGGTTAATGTTTTTCTGCGGCCAAGCTAAGTACCGTTCCGCAGCGCCCGGCAGCAGCCGGGCGGGGAGCACTGGAATAAGAATAAAACTTACTCACTCTATATGGCTAAGTAGTTCTCTTTTCACTTAATCGCTTTTTTCTTATTTGCCGGTGAATAATCCAAGTTAAGGTGTCGAATTAAATTATTTAACGGGGCAACTAAGCGTTTTTATCTTGAAAGACGATTTGACTGTCCAGCAATGCAATGTCCCTATGCAATTCTTCAATTGCACAATATTTAAAAAAGTAATCCGCGAATATTTCTTTGAAATCCCCAATCTTCGCCAAATGGAGAATGGGTTTTTTTATTGGATTCAGCGATTCGAACACCTTGCGAATATCTTCATCCGTCAATCCGACTAAGTGCAGACTGTCATAATCCAGTTCATTAAACTGCTCGAACTGTTCCGCGGTATTGATTTCGACCTCAATTTTAAGTGTTTTTCGCGTTTCACCAATTTCATGGTTGATCTGTTTGAGACATTTGTCGATACTACCGGCATAATGGATGTGGGCCTGAGTTGCATAAATAGAATCCATCAGACCATGCCGTTTCCAGATACCGCCACCCATTTCAAAAGCCGGTTCATCAAAAACTTCAAAGATCGGGTCCAAAGAAATACCTTGAACCAGTACTTTACCGCTGGATTTTAATAGCTGTGATGCTTCTGCTGTAGCGGTTGTCAGCCCC
>JAUSPJ010000005.1 GCA_030655795.1 Fidelibacterota bacterium
ACAGGTTATCAAAAGTAATCTTTGCCCATTCAAAAGCCAAATTCAATTCTCTGTTCGGTGTTTCAAGCCGAAGTGTACGCAAACGCAGATTGTGATAATGTTCAGCAGTCCTATTGTAATATGTTTCCGGATCACGGCTCAATCGCTGATAGATTTCCATCACATTGTCTCTTTTTTCTTTTCCGCCCGCAATAATAATCGGGATATATTTATCTTTTACAGTTTCAGGATTTTTTAGCTCGATTTTGAATTCATTTGGTGCATCGGACAACATATGGGCAGGAGTATATGAGATGCCTGACGCAGCAGGAGATCCAACAAAGCCATGGTTATTACCTGTCGGCTCCGAAATAATATACGCCTTCAGATTATTATCCCAATAAGCATATTGTCCTCCAATTCCTGCAGGCCACATAGGCTGTAATATTGGCAGGAATCCACATATAATCGTCAGCGGTTCAGTGCTGTCCACATCCAGTAAAATAAGAGCGCCCGGTTCATCAAATGGTGTTATATAAATGGCGCGCACCGTAAATGATTGATATGTATAAGTGAGAGTGGTTGCTTCCGGCGTCACGGAGATATAACGGACAATATCTTTACCGTGAATTAGCCTGGTTGAACTTCCGACAAGGAAGGAAAATTCAAAATTTCGAATAAGCTTTAAGGGATACGCCCATACTTCAAACGAACCGCTTTCAAATCCGAGAATGGCAAATTTTCTTCCCGCTTTATTGAAAGGAGCCGATGGCTGTGCCAGACGATGCAACTCAAGATCATTAGCTTCCAGTTTAAAACCAGGAATTAAGCCATCTTGAGCGAGAGATACACTTACTAATATAAAGTTAAAGAGAATCATCAACACACTGATTTTCTTTTTCATATATACCTCATATATGATACGAATAGTATATCATATCAGATTTGGGTCATTCTTCTTCACCTAACTGCATCACATCCATCATCATCCGGTTAATTACACCTGCCCATATAAAGGTTTTGAGATAGCCGTCCCATTGATCATCTGGGCTGTAGAATTCCCACAGGTTATGATCTTTCTTTAATTGAGCGATCATGTTAGCGGCGACACGGTCAACCAGTTCTTTTGCGAGATCGTCATATCCGTATTGAATCAAACCGTCAACAATGAAAAAATCCCACTCTACCCAAACCGGACCATTCCAGTAACCTTGGGGATTATAGTACGGATCGTCAGCCGATAAACTCGGCACGCCGTATTTCCGCCAGAACTTATTCGGATCAGTCAACTTGGCAACTAATTTTTCAGCGCGTTCTTTGCTTACAATTCCCGCCCAAAGCGGTAGAAACCCGATGATATCTTCGCGTTTCAGATCGTTCTTTTTCTTGTAAGTAAAATCATGGTCGTCTTTATCTACATTGTAATAGAAGCCTGTCTCTTCATCCCAAAATATCTCGTTGATCTTTTTTTGGCGAGTCAGGGCGTCTTTTTCCCATATCTTCGCTTCTTTTTTCTCACCTAACTCAAGAGCCATCGATTCCAAAGCTCGGGCTTCCTTTACCAACATAACGTTCAAGTCAACCGCTTCAAAATTGCTGGGCCAGCCCACTTCATCCCAAACAGCGACAAGCCCGTCACGCACACATTCCAGAACCGCATGAGCGCCCCATTCACACAGCCCGTCATTATCGCTGTCTCTATTACTTATGTAGTAATTGTAGAATTTTTTACTGGATTGATACATTTCTTCTAAAAATTCCTTGTCTTTTGTGATCTTATATACCTCCCAGTTCTGCCAGGCATACCAGGGCGCCGAGCTCGTGAGTTGATTATTATGTTCAATAATTTCATCAAGAAAAGAGCCGGTTCTGTAATTGATATAACCGCTTTCATACTGTCGTTCGCTATAAACTCGCTGGGAATTCATAGCGCTTACCGGGTCCATATAGGCGTAAGCCATCATTGTCAGGCTTTCATGAAATACCTGTCCGCCATGTCCCCAGCCCCAGGTAGGTTCGCGGGAGAAAACGTAGTAATTATAACTGCTTTTCTCTTCGGGAGGCAACATTACCTGGCGCATCAGATTGAAGGCGCTCCAATAGAGCATTTCCTTATCCGGATCTTCAAAAGACAATCTCGGGATATTCTTAAACAATTCTTCATTTGCCGTCAGATACTTATTCAAATCTTCGTCTAAAACAGCTTTTGCTCTTTTGATCAATTCCTGTTGAGACACATTTGGTCTGGCAACAGCTCTGATAATTCGAAGATGTTCTGTTGCACCGGGTTTTAATTCTATTTTCGTGGGCATTGCTATAACCCGGCTAAGATCTTTAACATCATTTTTCAGTTGATCGGGATAGCGGATATCGGTCAGGAAGTCACTGCCGGCGATATTATTGACTTCTTCGGTATGCATACTCATTTTACCATTTTTATCAATCGCAGTAACAACATATCCGTAAATTTTATCGCCCTGAATATTCTTATCGGTAAAGAAACGTTTGGTTATTTCTTTTTCGATAAGTTCATAATATCCATTACTACGATAATCACGACGGTAAATATTAAAATTCATATCCTTTTCGGTATGCTTCCAGAAAAGGCGCATTTCAGTGCCGCTTCCCCAAATGTCTTTATCCACATCTGAAGGCATAGTGAGAAGAGAATTTTCTTTAAACACAATATCCTTACGCACGGAATGTTCTTCTGATAAATTGCGAATAGTATCTGTAATTATGGCATACTCACCGGTTTCACGACATAAAATTGAAATTGTATAAATGTCGCCATTTTTTAATTCCCCAAAATTTCCTAACTCTATGCCATAGTTACCATAGGTATTAATATTGGCATCGGTACTGCCCCAGCGCGGTGCAGTGCCTGTTAATATTTTCGAAGGATCATTGTTAAGCATAACCATAATCTGTGATTTCGGATTCCAATAACGACAGCGTCCGCCGTCCTCATGTGACATTCTGCCCCAGACAACATAAACCGGCTCTTTCTTTATATTGATTTCATGAGGAATTTCTACATTGCCCCATTCGTCATTG
>JAUSPJ010000258.1 GCA_030655795.1 Fidelibacterota bacterium
TTTTTCTTTTCCATATTTTTTTAAGAAATTCTCTATCTATTTTTGAGATATCGTAATTAGACAATCGCAGGAAATTTTTTACATGATTTTGATAATTCGCGCCACGATTTGTTTCATTTTCCTTACACCATTCATCAAAAACATTTATTACTTGAGTTTTGCTGTCCTGCATTTCTTTTACCATTCCAATTGTTCTAACATCCGCAGAAATTTGTGCTACCTTCATTTTTACCTCCAGGGTTTTAATTTTTATTTCGCCTATCTACAATAATAAAGTAGAATTTTGAAATTGAAAACCTTTAACTAACAGGTGCAGTTTCTGCCTGCTATTAGTGAGACAAATCCTCTCTTTAAGGAGACAGGCAGCGCTCACGGTCGGCTGAATTTCCAAACATCGGCAAATCTGCTAAAATGAGATCATGGGAGAACAGGAATAATATGAATCTGCCGATAAACATTAATGACCTTCTAACAGCGCGCACTGTGGAGTGGGAGCGGCTTGAATTCAAGAAGGGCTGGAACCCCGAGAATGTGCTTCACACATTATGCGCTTTTGCGAATGATTTTCATAATCTCGGCGGTGGCTATGTGATTATTGGAGTCGCGGAGCGGAACGGACGTTCTGTATTACCGCCGGAAGGAATTGAACCGGACAAAATAGACGCTATTCAAAAACAAATCCTGGAGTTGGGGCATCGGATTATCCCGTATTATCATCCGATAATTGCGCCTTGCGAAGTTGAAGGAAAGACAATTTTAGTATTGTGGGCTTCGGGCGGACAGACCCGCCCGTATAAAGCGCCGATTTCCCTGAGTAAGAAAAGCAAAGAATACGCTTATTACATACGTAAAGGTTCATCCACCGTCCGTGCGCAACACCAGGATGAAGTGGAATTAATAGGATTAGCGGCAACAGTTCCCTTTGACGACCGAATAAATCAGCGCGCTTCAGTTGATGATCTTGACCTTGGTTTAATCCGGTCCTATCTTCAACAGGTCGGCAGTGACCTTTTTGGCGAGTCTCCGAATATGGAATTTATTGAACTTTGCCGCAGGATGAATATTATTGACGGCCCTGGTGAATTTATCCGGCCCCGCAATGTGGGTTTGTTATTTTTTAATGAACATCCTGACAAGTTTTTCTCGCAGGCACAGATAGATGTTGTACATTTTCCGGACGGACCCGGGGCGGATTCGTTTACTGAGAAAACTTTTAAGGGACCCGTTAACAAGATGCTGGCTGACGCGTTGAATCATATTAAAGCCCAATTTATTGAAGAAAGGATTCAAAAGTTTCCGGACAGAGCAGAATCAGAACGGCGGTTTAATTATCCCTATGTCGCAATTGAAGAGGCACTGACTAATGCTGTATATCATCGTTCTTATGAAATTCGCGAGCCGGTTGAAGTGCGTATATTGCCGGACAGTATCACAATCGGCAGTTTTCCCGGCCCGGACAGATCCATCACAGATAAAGACATTCAAAAATATAGTTTGGTATCCCGACGATATCGAAACCGCAGGATAGGTGACTTCTTAAAAGAACTTGATATGACAGAAGGGAAAGGGACAGGATTCCCGAAGATTTTACGGGCGCTCAAAAAGAACGAATCGCCGTCGCCGGTTTTTCATACGGACGAGGACCGCAGTTATTTTGTGGTGGAACTTCCTATTCAGCCGAAATTTAAGAAAAAAGCAAAGCTATCCGCAAAAGCAGGGGCCCAGTCACCGACCCAGTCAATCCCGCAAGTCACCCCCGAAGTCACACCCGAAGTCACACCCGAAGTCGCACCCGAAGTTAAGCGGTTATTATTTGTCTTTAGGGGGGATATGGACAGGCAGTCATTGCAAAAACAGTTAGGGTTAAAGGCGGAGAAAAACTTTAGATTGCTTTATCTGCGCCCCGCGGTAAAATTTGGTCTGATAGAAATGACTATCCCGGACAAGCCCACCAGCCGCCTGCAGAAATACCGGCTGACAAAGAAAGGTGCGGATTACCTGAAAAAACAAGGGAAGAAATAGTGTATGAGAAAGTTAGTCAATAAGTCAATGCACGGCCCCATTCACAATTTTTGCATATATGGCTCTTGGACGATATCAAAGTAAAAAGGAAATTGAAGATATACGGAAAAACCTTTTGAAGTATTGCAAGCAGGATACCTTCGCGATGGTCAGATTGCATCAATGCTTAATAGATTTGACATAAACAGGATACGGAGGTTGGTGTTTTTAATAACGGAAATGAAAAATCGGGATTATCCCGGTTTTTTATGTAGGAGGAGTAAAAAATGTTAATACTGTTAGAAGCTGAGAAATACATATCAAAAGCTCAGAAGCAACTTGAGCGAAGTATCCGCCGCGATTTTCCTAATAGGGCTATCAGGGATATTGGCTATCCCGGTGGAACGAATTACGGCGCCACCATATTTACAGATAGTCGGTTCTGGTTTTGGTCAGGCGCCGCTACCGACAAACATGAATCGAGTCCGCGTCTTCTGAACTGGTTTGG
>JAUSPJ010000012.1 GCA_030655795.1 Fidelibacterota bacterium
CCGCTTTCCCCGCGTAGAAGGATATTGACATCACTGCCGGTTACCCGTCCAATCATTTTGTACAGGTCTTGCATCAGGGGATTTCTGCCAATGATTCGATCCCCGATCTGTTCCTTTTCCGCAGCAGTTTCCAGCGTCACCTGGGTGTGCATCAGCCGGGAGCAGTCGATTGATTCATCGATCAGCGTCTTCATGGCCGGGATATCAAAAGGTTTCAAGATATAATCATAGGCTCCCAGCTTGGTCGCTTCAATCGCGGTTTCAGTCGTACCATACGCTGTAATGATGAGCGCTATGACCTTCGGATCAATGATTTTTAACTGTTGAAAGACTTCCAGTCCGGACATATCGGGCAGTCGCATGTCCAGAATGACCAGATCGTACTTGCCGGTGCGGAACTTTTGCAGCGCTTCCGCACCGGAGAATGCCGTACTGATTTGATACGGTTGATCTGAGAGGAATCGTTTAAATGAATACCGAACACTCTCTTCATCATCAACAATCAAAATAGTTTGATTCATGATTTATCCTTTACTGACAGGCAGGTTAATGGTGAAGCATGCCCCTTTTTCCGGATTATTTACGGCATCGATCCAGCCACCGTGATTGCTGATAATCCGATGAGCGATTGAAAGTCCCAAGCCGGTTCCGTCCTTACGACCGGTGATGAATGGATCAAAAATGGATCCGATGATGTCCGGCGGAATACCGGGTCCTGTATCATTAAAAATAATTTGAATATCAGTGGGAGAACCCGCTAGATTATGCATTAATCGGGTGGAAATTTCAAGGAGACCGCCGTTTGCCATGGCCTGGACAGCGTTTAGAATGATATTGATAAAGACCTGGCAGAGTTGTTCTCTGTCGGCGAAAGTCCTGATCCCATCGGATTGAATATCACTGCTCATCTGTATATTCGCTTCCCGAATCTGCGGGGTCAATAGCAGGATAGTCTGTTGAAGCGTATCGGCAATGTTAATCTGATCATAATTGGGATTGCGCGGTCGGGCAAAATCCAAAAAATTCTGTAAAAAACCCTCCATTCGGTCTATTTCATTGAAAATGATCTCAAAATCTTTCTCGGTATAGGGATTTTTCTTCACCTCTTTCTGAAGCGAATAGATCAGCATTTTGATCGCAGTTAAGGGGTTACGGATTTCGTGGGCCAGACCGGACGCGACTTTGCCCAGCGCTGCGAGCTTTTCAGAGCGCAGCAACATAGATTGACTGTGTTCCAGATCGCGGTTGATCAGCTGTATTTTTTCGATCAGATTGCGAACATATTTGTCCAGATGTTCCAGCTCCGTTTCCGGTGAAATATCAACTTTTTCGATCAGCTCGCCACCGGTGGCATCTTTCACTTTAAGGACCAGATTATAGATCGGATGAGTAATGCTGCGGGCCAGGATTGTTCCCAGGCTGATTCCGAGAATAATTCCCGCTATACCAATACCGTACATGATAGTGATTACGATTCGGTTCTCGGAGGCCATTATTCTGCCGGATTCGTGTATTAGTTTTTCGTTGATAGATAAAATTTCTTCGCATTTTTCATAGATTTGATTAAAGGTATTGCGCATTTCTCCAACCAGCAGTGCATGAGCATCGTTAAGGTTTTTGTGACGATAGTAATGAACTACCTGGGCATGATACTCCAGATATTGTTGAAACTGCACATCAATCGAATCAAGCAGGATTTCTTCTGCGGCAGTATGAGCTTTGCTTCGGGCTTCCGCAAGCCAGGTATAGAAGGACATTTTCTTTTCGCTAAAGAGATCGAGCCATTTCTGTTCGCCGTTAAGAATGAAATAGGCCGTCAGACCTTTCATGTCCAGCAGGGCAATTTCCAGCTCTTCGGCAGCCTTGAGACTATAGACATTTTCGTCCAGTATCTTAGCCGAGTTTTCTTGCAACCGGTTGGTATACAGAATGGCAAAAACACAGAGAGTCAGAATCAGGAAAATCATGATCACAAAACCGGTAAGCATTCGTGATTGTATACGTAATTTCATATGTTTAACTCCAATAGAAAAAAATCAGTGTCGCCATTTTCGTAAAATAAATTGATTAAATCAATTGAATTCGCAGCTTGTCTCAACCGTCCAAATTCAGATTTTTAAAATACGGTAGTACAAAGCGTATTTTACCGACGAGAAATGACTTTATTGACGGGGGAATATT
Source organism: Fidelibacterota bacterium (assembly GCA_030655795.1). Taxonomy (GTDB): domain Bacteria; phylum Fidelibacterota; class UBA2242; order UBA2242; family UBA2242; genus B118-G9. The sequence goes on from JAUSPJ010000012.1 coordinate 2,182, forward strand.
TGCGGGGCCGACGGGACTCGAACCCGCAACTTCTGGCGTGACAGGCCAGTGCTCTAACCAATTGAACTACGGCTCCATTTTTAAATAACTTTGATAAGCTGCTGGCGTAATCCGTCTTTATCTGCTACAGCAGAATTCGCCGGACACTGCAGGCCGGTGCTCAATCCCGACTTGTCGGGAAACTACGGCTCCATTTTCAAAGTCCTGATCTCTCAGGCGGACGCAAATTTAAAGATTTTATCAGCATAGCGCAAGCAGAATCAATGAATTAGGGAAAAATTATTTTCACTGTAGATTATTCGTTATATTACACCTTGTGGTTGTTTTACCAATAATTATTGGGAGATGAAATCATGGGATTTAAATGTGGAATTGCCGGTCTGCCGAATGTGGGCAAATCGACACTGTTCAACGCCTTGACCCATGCGGGCGTGGCCATGGAAAATTATCCGTTTTGCACTATTGATCCTCATGTGGGCGTAGTCGAAGTACCGGATAGGCGTCTGGGCCTGCTTAGAAAAATCTATCAACCGGAAAAAGTCATTCCGACTACTCTGCAGTTTATCGATATTGCCGGACTTGTGAAAGGCGCCGCCCAGGGTGAGGGACTCGGCAACCAGTTTCTCAGTCACATTCAGGCCGTAGATGCCCTGGTCCATGTAGTACGTTGTTTTGAAGACCCCAATGTGGCGCATATCGATGATACGTTGGACCCGAAGCGGGATTTTGAAATTGTGGAAGCAGAGATTCTGCTGAAAGACCTGGAAACCATTGGAAATTGCATTCATAAAATTCAGATGAAAGCCCGTAGCGGAGATCAGCAGTTAAAAAAGCAGATGGCCATTCTGGAAGAGTTGCGCGATCTGTTATCCCAGGGGAAGGCTGTAAAAAGTTATCATGCTCATCCCGAGGAGGATGTCTTTATCCGGGAAATGGGACTGTTATCCAATAAACCCGTGCTGATTGTGGGGAATATATCTGAAAATGAAGCCACATCCGGCCAAAAAACAGGGGTAAGCGAACAGTTTGAAAAATTTGCTCTGTCCACCGGCAATCTTTTCCTGACCCTGTCTGCGAATCTGGAACTGGAAATGGCGGAGTTGGAACCCGATGAACGGCAGCTGCTCATGCGAGAATGGCACATTCCGGAGCCGGGTCTGAACCGGCTGATTAATGCCGGCTATACGTTGCTGAAACTGATTACATTTTATACCATGGAATCCAATATATGTCAGGCCTGGACTGTTCCCACTGGTTCGTCGGCCGTCAAAGCCGCGGCCCAGATTCACAGTAGTTTTAAGGAACGGTTTATCAAGGCGGAAGTGCGCCACTGGAGTGATATTGAAAAGACCAAATCCGAAAAACTGATGCATGAACAGGGATTGACGCATATCGAAGGTAAATCCTATGTCGTTAAAGATGGCGACGTGATCACATTTAAACTGGCGCCCGGATAGAAGTAATAAAAGGTATTTTTTCTACGAAATTTTCTGAAATTGAAAGATGTGTATCCTGATTGTCATTCAGGCGGGTAGTGGAATATTATTTCACCGGTTTGGACATTTCCGGCGGCATCACGGGGACCAATTGCCCCACGGTATCGGACAATCTTCTGATAATTGTCTGGTAAATAGTAAAAACTGATGGATGGAACGAACTGTTTAACAATCCAGGATGTGGGCTCCAGAATTATCTCCAGGTAATCTTTGCCGTCTACTGTTTTTATCCCGTTTTGACGGACTTGAAATTCATAACTGCTGAGTCTGTCCACAATCAGTAGTTGAAAGGCGAGGACCTCGCCGTTTACTATCCGGTCCATTTTGTTGGAGATATTCATCGGCACATATGAACCGTGCAATGTTATACCGTTTCGGGGAATAATTTTTTCCTGAATCGGTGCATTAGACCGTGCCCGGTAGCGGAGTTTATTGCCCTGTTCGGTCTGTGAAATTTCCTCGAATCGTCCGGTCTGCAGGTCGGAAATTTTTATTTCGACAGGTTGAAATGTTTTACTTTCAAACGTGACATTTTCCGTGATGATGGTGTTCCCCTGTCCATTAAAAACCAGAGTGTTTTTGATTGCCGTCTGATCATTTTCATTAAATTCACCACGACTGGTGTATTTTTGTTCATTCTTGATCAGAATGTCTGTAGTATAGACTTTGCTCAGCGCCCATATCGGAACACCAAACAACATTATTATCCCGGCAAATCGAATGATCTGTTTTTGTATTTTTAACATAAATCCATCAGTTTTCCTCGATATAGTCAGTTGGCATAGAACAAAGTGTGGCTAATCTATGAAAATCCCGGTGAAAATCAAATGAATATGGCTGATCGCATTGTTTAGAATTTGGGCGCTTCAACTAACTTTAAAAATTTTAATAATAACAGTGAGATAATTAGTGCTGCGCCAAAGACTCCGCAGGTCAGCAGCAGACTCCAGTTCCACCACAGCGGCGCATTGATCAGGATTCCGTATCCCAGAATGATGGGGACCATAAACAGGTTCATCAGCCCGACCTCTACGGCCACGGGAGTTTTAAATTCCGGGTCCACGATTCTGAGCAATAGCAATCCACTGGATACAGTACCGGTCACTGCGCCGTAAATTGTCACTGACCGTTCAACGTTATAGGACCAGAGTCGCCGGCCAAGAAATAAAACCATGAATGTTGTTACGAAGCCACTGATCAATGCGATGACCGAAACCGGAACAATGTATTTCCAGAGAATTACGACTTGGATAGCCATTACAGTGGAAACGATCAAATAATCCACGGCTAGACCGGTTATGCGCCGTTGCAGCCCGGAATCAATCAAATGGTCAATTTTTAACCGTTTCATGATCATTTTGACCAAAAACGCGATGGCCATGCCGATGAAAAAGAAAAATCCCCAGAGCATTTTAGCAACATCCGGCGGTAGGATTTTCCCCAGTAGCAACGTGACGATATAGGCCAATATATACACCAGACCAATCAGTGCTGCATGAAACGCCAGGGTCTCGATATTACCGGAATGCATAGTAAGATTCCCGGCCGATTCCTTTTCCTGGTCTTTGGGGATGATACCTTTCAGGAAATGTTTTGGGAGAGAGGTGTGTGCAAGGGTGGAATGGCCTTTTCGGATTCCCCAGTTGGCGATTGGAACGCCGACGAAAAATGAAAACAGAAAGCCGATAGCGGCAAATGTTAAACCGATGGTTGCGGCGTGTTCAAACCCAACGGTTTCCCAGACTTTTCCGAAGGACAATGCCTGACCGGGACCTTCTTCAAAGCCCAGTGAAACGAGAAAGCCGAAGGTTGGAAACAGTTTCATACCGAAAAGTCCAAATAAAAGTACAATTCCGCCCCCAATCACGGCCTGCAGAGAAAAGGAGATGCTTTGAATAATGGCCATCCAGGCCGAACCTCGGATATAGTCTTTTCCCCGGATTGTATTTTTTTCATCTTCGTTACTGCCGGACAAACCAACTGAAATAAAGGAGATATTGAAGAAATGGTAGGCGAAGGTTTCCAGGGATGAGGCCTCGACTTTAATAATGCCGGTGCTGACAAATATCAATCCCAGTAAACCACCAAGCAGGCAGCTGGGGATTAGAAAATATTGAAAAAACCGGAGTTTATTCCTGAGATATATGCCAATTAATAACATGATGGACAAAAATCCAAAGGTCAGCATTGGTTGAAAAGGAAATGGAATATTCATCGATCTGTATCCCCTCTGTTAATTTTCCTCACTAAT
>JAUSPJ010000013.1 GCA_030655795.1 Fidelibacterota bacterium
CCCACATAGGGGTCCAGCCCGGCAATGATGCAGGCCCGCTCCACAATACCGTAAAGCACACCGTAAGCATAGTTTAACAGGCAATTAAATTCGTCTTTACCGGGATTGCGGGAACGCTCGGTAAATTGAAACCGCTCCGGCATCAGTCCGCCCAGCAGCTGCCAATATTGCCGTCCGGCATAGCCTTCAATGCCCAGGATTTTATTCCGCAGCTCGGTGATATTCCCGTCCAGGCAATTTAAATCGTCTATCGACTTGCTCAGTAAATTGATAACATTTGTAATCTCCGCCGACTGCCGGGTGCGGCGTTCGCGCAAGGTTTTCAGATATTCAATCTGGCTGGTGAATCGTCTCAATATCCATTGCAATCCGACCTGCAAGCCCTCCGGCCGAATGCTTAATTCAATTTGTGAGCGGCGAATGCGGGCCGTGGAACCCAGTTTACTATGCCAGATACGGCCATAGGGATTGCCATATTTATCGGCAAAAAGGATGTCGATATTGTTTTCCACCGCCATTTCGATGGCGTCGGAGGTCAAATGTACTCCGGTGGTAATCAGGATGGATTGGACTTTCTTCGGCGAAACCAGGCTTTTATTGCCGTCGGCGCATATCTCAAAGAGATTGCCGACTTTGTGAATCGCCGCGCCGAATGTGTTAATGACTAACTGCATGGGATGATCCTATCTCCTCCCATGCTGAAGCATGGCGCTATCTCACTTCCAGCACTTCGATTATTGGGACAACACCCGATTTTACTTGTCCGGCTCCTTGACGGAATCGGGTGATTATGATCCCGAACAAATCCGTAAAACCGATTCATCGGTTTATATCTGGAAACCGTTAAAACGGTTCGCATCGGGAAGAACATAGATACACCTGCCACCCTGTTAAAACAGGACGTTGTCTCAAACTCACACGATCTCCAATTGGGACAGCACCCGATTTTACTTGTCCGGCTCCTTGACGGAATCGGGTGGTCAGATACCGCCATCCAATCCGATAACTGATTCATCGGTTTACCGGTCATCAAATACTCCATACTGACGCGCCCATTCTTCGTATTCTTCCTGAAATGTCTGCCGCTTATGGTGGGTTTCTTGGTTTTTGATGTATTTTTTTACAATCTCCAACTGTGATGCGCTGACCGAGAAGGCCCCATATCCCCGCTGCCAGCGGAATTTTCCCTGAACCAAGCCGTTTTCATTGATCCAGCGAGAAGACTCTCCTTTCGCGGATTTTGCAATTTCCGCAACAGATTTATCGGCAGGTAAAATCGACAGAATATGAATATGCTCCGGCTGAATGTGCATCTTCTCAATCTCGATGTTCAGCTCTACGAATTGTTCGATCAGATGGGCGAATAATTGCTTACGGAATTCCGATAGCAGGATTCTTTCATGATTATGCGTTCCCCAAATTAGGTGTATCCAGATTTTCACATGAGAATGGAGCGCCATAACACCTCCTTTATAAAATTTTACAAACTGCCCGCCTTACCATTGTCGGGCAGGCTAAAGCAGTTCCAAGTTGAGAGCCAGTGACGCACTCTGCCACCCTGTTGAAACAGGGTGTTGTCTCAATTTCATTCGATATACAAGTGGGACAGCGCCCGGATTCACCTGTCCGACTCCCTGACGGATCCGGATGGTCAGACACCCTCGTAACTTCCGGCAACCGCTTCAGCGGTTCGTTATAAGACATAGCATCCACCGTCACCTGTCATTTTATAGTCAAGTATAGCTCCACGCTGCTTATTATAATCAAGAGGACAATATAAAAAACCATCACCAGTTTGATATGATTTCTTCTTTAACCAATAGGGAACATCAACAAGGTATTTCGCTTTTCGATGGGGTTTCAAATCCACCACTTCCTTCAAAAAACGATCAGGAATAACAGAAATCTTCAAATAATTACGAACTCTTGTAAAAACCTCACCCTCGTTTGGGGAAACATCCTGAATATAATTATAATGCTCCTGTATTTTTTTATATTGTCCAAGACCTGCGATGTAATTTTCATTGGATTCAACATTTACATCCTTGTAAACATTATTCACGATGGACAAGAAATCTTCTTCATTAATAGGCTTATCGTGATATTTTGAAAACTCATTATAAGATTTCTGCAATAAAAGAGGATTATACACCTTTTCAGAAACATCACGATGTTTAACAATAATGACCGCGGAATCTGGTTTCTTTCTTCTACGATTAATCCGACCGGCTCTTTGAATAATTGCATCAGCTGGCGCATTCTCTGTAAATAGGATGTCAAAATCAATATCCAACGAGACTTCAACAACCTGGGTTGTAATTACCAAACATCCACCGGGCGATGTTTCAGAGGCTTTTATGATTTCATCCTCTTTTTTACTACGATCTTTAACAATGAAACGAGAATGATAACAAATCGGAGAGAACTCTTCATATCGCGCGTAGCGTTCGTACAGTTTAATCGCCTCATTAACCGTGTTGACAACAATCAATACTTTTTTTCCATCATGAATCCTCTCCGCAATTTCCTGTTCACATCCATCAATACCGTGATTCTTGATAATGAATCGATTACGTGATTTATTCAACAGAGAATCATTCTTGATAACCTTAATGTCCGGAATTTCTTTTTGGATGAGTTCCATGAGAAACCGAGGTATTGTTGCCGACATTAAAAAGAAACTCGCACCAGATTTCTTGAAATGTCTGATCGATGCAACGGTCAGTCCAAGTGTGTAGAAATCATATGCATGAATTTCATCAATGATGATTTTTGCCCCGACACAATTTAATTCTTTCACCGCCCAGTGACCAACATTGAAACCGGTTGAAAGTAATTGATCAATGGTTGCTACTGTCAGCGGTTTAAAAAACGTTTTTTCGACAAAATAATCTTTTGTGTCGTAGTCTTTTTCTTTGTCGAAATGATAATCAATAGCCGCTGAATGCACCAAACCAACATTTAACTCACCGAAATACGTTTTCATTCTCTCATAAATTGCATTGGATGTCACCCTTGTTGGCAATAGATAGATAATCTTACCAGACTTGAGTCCCGACCATAACAATGCTGCTTCGGTTTTCCCCGAACCGGTCGGAGCAAGGATCAAGCAGTCACTGGCAATATCTGCACATTGATTCTGGAAATCATCAAAATGGATCGGGGAATCAACTTTTTTACTAATTTTCTCCTTTAGCGAATCTTTGTCAATTCTTAAGAAACCACTCAGGTTATTGTGAGAAGAGCCGTACCAATCGCAAGTGTTTAAAATCCCCTTGAAAAAAATATACTTATTTCGATCTTCCACGTTTAAAGAACTAATATTTTCCCA
>JAUSPJ010000019.1 GCA_030655795.1 Fidelibacterota bacterium
ATGATCTCGGCATTTTCATCGGACAGGATAAAGATTTCACCCAGGTTCGTCAGCGCTACCGAGCGGGGATAGGATAATTCAAAATCGCTGTTCGGGTTAGGGTAAGTAGTGAGATAATTCAATTCCCGGTCAAAACGGACAATCCGGTGATTGTTGTAATCCGCCACAAGCAGATTCAACCCCGATGAAATATTGATATCCATGGGTGTATCGAACCGGCCTTCTTTCCACCCGAATCCGCCGTTAACAGATTGTACCTCGCCTTTCGAATTCAGCCGATAAATCTCCTGGCCTTTGCTCTCCAGCAAATAGATATCACCAAATTGCGAAACCGTCAGCGAACTGAACTGGGCTGATTTTGGAACGGGTGTCGGCTTGACTTCCCGTTCAAGTACAAACTGTCCAAACGCAACAGTCCCCGCGATTAATAAAAGGACAACTAATTTTACTTTCAGCATGGTTTTCATTATACGACACACCTGTGAATTTGTTTAACCCTGACAAAATAAACAAAAACAGGGAATAAGTAAATTTGATTCAGTGATTAATTAAAAAAAGGGTTTAACAATTATTGGTAGTGCAATCCTGATTGAATTAACTGAAATATTTTTCAACTTTCGTGATCATCGTCGGTTTCATAAAAATCACAACTTTATCTCCGACACCAATCACGGTATCACCATGTGGAATAATAACTGAAGATTCCCGGATAATCGCGCCAATAATCATATCCACCGGCAATTTCAACTCTTTAAGCAGGCGGCCGGTAATTGCACTGTTCGGCTTCAGCTCAATTTCAATGGCTTCAGCATCAATATCTTCGAACAATGATACGGCAATGATATTACCACGTCGGATATTTTTCATAATGGCATTGACGGTTGCAATATTTTTACTGACTACCGTATCCATTCCGATCCGATTCATGATCGGCATATATTCGTGAGTGTTTAAATGCATGATAACCCGCTTGACACCGAGATAGCGGGCTAATAATCCCGACAGCAGGTTCGTTTTCTCGCTGCCGGAGACCGCCACAAAGCAGTCCATTTCCTGGATTTGTTCAGAGGTCAGCAGATCAATATCGGTGCCGTCCCCGTGCAAAACCAGGGTGTCTTTCAAATTCTCGGACACATCTTCGGCTCGGTCCATATCAATTTCCACAAGTTTGACGCTCATTCCCTTCGACAATTTTGCTGCCACCAGAGTGCCCAATTGACCGGCGCCAACAATCATAACATGCTGTTGCTCCCGTTCCGTGTACCCAACCAGTTCCGACAACACTCCAATATCTTCTTTTCGCGCAATTAAGTAAACGACGTCACCACTCCGGTAAAAATTGGGACCGTGGGGAATAATCGTTTCATCATTGCGAATAATACACAGACACAGAAACTCGATCTGCGGATTGGCAACCATCACTTCCTGCAGAGTCTGGTTGATAATCGGGCTGTTCTCTTTGATCTGAAGCGCCAGAATCTGTAGTTTCCCGTCTTCAAAATCCACTATTTTTAATGCCGAAGACCGTTCGACCAGGCGTACAATTTCATTCGCGGCCGTCTGTTCCGGATGAATCATGAGATCAATATCAAATCGATCGGGTGTTATCACGGCGCCAGGTCGTGTAAATTCGTCATTACGAACGCGAGCCACGCATTTCCCGACACCGATTTTCTTGGCAATGGAACAGCACAGGATATTGATTTCATCCATTCCGGTGACGGCAAACAGAATATCAGAATTGTTGACTTCCGCATGCATCTGAGTCTGGACACTCGATCCATTTCCAAGGACGACAATTGCATCCAGTGTTTCCGATGCCCGGCGCTGCCGTTCAATATTCTGTTCGATAATCGTGACGTCATGGCCTTCCGATATCAGGCGTTTGGCTAGATAATACCCAACTTCACCGGCTCCGACTATTACCACTTTCATGTCAAACGACTTTCATCAGTTTTGTGAATATTTCCACTGCCTGCAATATCTGGTCTTTCGATATATTCAGGTGAGTTACTACCCGAATCCGCTCGGAATCTACGGCGTTGGCGGCCAGTCCCTCCTTCAGCAATGCTTGTGATAGCGTAACGGAATTATATTTGGGATGACGGATATGAATCATCACCATGTTTGTCTGCACCTGCTTCATCTCAATAAAGATGCCCGGCAGGTTTTTCAGATTACCGGCTAACAAACGGGCATTTTCGTGATCTTCTTTCAGACGATTGACATTATTATCAAGGGCAAACAAACAGGCCGCGGCTAAAATTCCCGCCTGCCGCATACCGCCGCCAAAAATCTTACGGTATTTCCGGGCCCGCTGAATAAAATCCTGCGTCCCCGATAAAACCGATCCCACCGGCGCGCCAAGCCCTTTGGAAAAACAGAGGCTGACACTATCCACATAACTGGCCCAGTCTTTTGCCGGAATCCCGGTCGCCACAACCGCATTCATCAAACGGGCCCCGTCCAGATGCAGAGGAATCCCTTTCTGTGCTGTTAAATTGGCCAGTTCCGAGATATCATCCAGCGGATAGACAGTTCCGCCGGCCCGGTTATGCGTATTTTCAACACAAATCAGCCCGGTAGGTGGCAGATGAAGATTATCAGCGCGAATGGCATTTTCAACATCCTTAACATTCAGGACACCGTATTCACCGTGTAAAGGCCGCATTTGTACTTGTGATAGAAACGCCGGAGCGCCGGCTTCACAATTGAAGATATGGCAATTTTCCTCGCAGATAAGTTCCTGGCCGGGCTGGGTGTGAGTTTTTATGGCGATCTGGTTTGACATCGTTCCGCTGGGAACATACAGCGCTGCCTCTTTTCCTAATAAATCCGCGACCCGCTCTTCCAGTAAATTCACCGTCGGGTCTTCACCATAAACATCATCGCCGACGTCGGCCTGCGCGATAAAATTTCGCATCGCCTGACTGGGTTTTGTCAATGTATCACTTCTTAAATCAATGCTTATTCGCGGCATGGAAATCCTAATGGATATTGCGTTACCTAATTAAAGGTGAACACAATGGTTATGTGAAATATTAAAAAATTATAGGCAGCAAATAATTTGCTGTTTTATTCCTCATAATAATTAAACTCCAACTTACTTTGAAGAACGATCTCATTTATAATTTTTGATCTTTCAATTTTCCCGTTCTCAAAAGTGCGAATTTCTTTTTCTAATTTTTCACCGTTAAAATTGAGCGTAATTCCCACTCTTCTCAAACCAATCTTTATATATTTTTCACTAATTTCAATACCAATTGACTTACGATTAAGTTTTTTTGCTACAAAGGAAGTTGTAAACACTCCCGAGAACGGATCCAATACAACATTTCCTTTATTCGAACTTGCTTTAATAATCCGTTCCAATAAAGCTATAGGTTTTTGAGAAGGATGATTTTCATATTCAGGCATCCTATATCTGACACGCGGAAATTCCCAAACATTCCCCGGCACTTTTTTGCTGTTGTATTGTTGCGGAGGATTTTTTCTGTAATCAATCAGTTTCCTTTTCGATCCCGTCTTAGCCTCTACGAGGATATCATTAGAATTAAATGTATAATTATGCTTGTCTTTAACACAAAATAGAATTGGTTCATAGAGAGAGCCATAATAGTTTTTTGCTTGTACACCGGAGCTATCATACGACCACACTATTCTCGAAATGATCTGTATTTTATCACGAAGAAAAATATCAAAATATGGCATGAATTGAGTAGAAGTCATTACATAAAGTGAGCCATTTTCCTTTAATTTACTAATGCATAACTCAAGCCACTCGTAACACCAGTTAAGGTAATCGTTATCTTTTTTCCATCTATCTTTCCTGCCATCAAAATCCTTACCTATATTGTAGGGAGGATCAATAAAAACCAGGTCAATACTCTTATCATTAATTTCATTTCTAAGGATTTCAAGAGATTCTCCATGATAGATAACGTGTCCGTTTTTTTCATATTTTTGCATAAATGATAAGTCTTTTTGTGATGACCCTATGAATTATTATTTACTGTACATATCCTACTAAATACTGATGTTAATAACAATCGCTTTTGTTCCCGTGGACAATATTTCCACTTTTGTACTAATTGAAGTTTGTTATCAGACTCAAAATGGCGTATTCTGTTAAAAATCACCCCAAATTACTGCATTTTTCCGGTCATGTCAATTCAAATTCCCCTTGATAAATTGGCAAATGAGCGCTAATATCGCAGAGTTATGGAAAAACACACTGAACAAGAGCTGATTCGATTATTTGAAGACTGGTCGGGAGAAAATGTCGTATCTATTCAACTGCTGCCGCCCTCCGGTTCTTACCGTGAATACCTGCGCATAAAGAGCGCTCAGAAAAGCGCTATCGGCGCCTACAATCCGGATAAAAAGGAAAACCGGGCGTTTACTGAATTCACGAAACACTTTCGCTCCATGAAACTGAATGTCCCGGAGCTGTACCTGGAAAACGAAGCGGAAAATATCTACCTGATTGAAGATTTGGGCGATACAACACTGTTTTCATTCATCAACCAGCACCGGGAAGGGAAAAATTATACCAGTAAAATCATCGATGTTTATAAAGCTGTCATTGAGCAGCTGCCAAATTTCCAGATCAATGCCGGGAAAAACCTGAATTACGATGTCTGCTACCCGAGACCCCGCTTTGACAAGCAATCGATGATGTGGGACCTGAATTATTTTAAATATTACTTCCTGAAACTGGCCCGGATTCACTTTGACGAGCAGGCCCTGGAAGAGGATTTTCAGACACTCACCGACCATTTACTGAAGACCGATACCAATTATTTTCTCTATCGCGATTTCCAGTCGCGCAATGTTATGCTGAAAGACGGCAAACCCTATTTTATTGATTATCAGGGAGGACGCCATGGTGCGCTGCATTACGATCTGGCGTCACTGCTATACGATGCCAAAGCCGATATGCCCGATTCAGTCCGGAAAATGCTGCTTGGTTACTATATCATCACAGTGTCAAAACAGATCAGTATCGATCCCGATAAATTCAAACAGTATTTCTACGGTTACGTCCTGATCCGGATTATGCAGGCCATGGGCTCCTACGGCTTTCGCGGTTTTTATGAGAAAAAAGAACATTTCCTGCAAAGCATTCCCTACGCTTTGAATAATCTCTCCTCTATTTTAGCAAATGTCCGGTTTCCAATTAAGATTCCCGCACTCCTGGAGGCACTTGAAAATATCATTGAATCCAAGCGATTAAATAAAATAAGCGCCGATCAGAAATCTCTGACCGTTACATTGAACAGTTTCTCCTATAAACGCGGTATTCCCATTGATTTGTCCGGGCATGGCGGCGGATTTGTATTTGATTGCCGGGCCATTCACAATCCGGGACGGTACGAACAGTACATTGCCCTGAACGGAAAAGACGCCGATGTGATTAAATTCCTCGATAATGAGCCTGAGATTAAAGGATTTTTAAAAGATGTTACGAATCTTGTTGATCAGTCCGTTGAAAAATACCTGAAACGCAAATTTACAAACCTGATGGTCAGTTTCGGCTGCACCGGCGGTCAGCACCGCTCCGTTTACTGCGCTGAAGCCCTCGCGAAACACCTGAAAGAAAAATTCGACATCAAACTCGTCTTGCGTCATCTCGAACTGGAAATGATGCAGTAAATCCATTCCGCGGAGTATTTATTACCATGAAAGCCATGATTTTCGCTGCCGGCCTGGGAACACGGCTGAAACCATTTACCGATAGCTGTCCGAAAGCCCTGGTTGAGGTCGGTGGAAAACCGATGCTTGACCATGTCATCCGGCGGCTGAAGTCCTTCGGCTTTCGGGAATTCGTGATCAATGTCCATCATCTGGGCGGCCAGATCATCGATTATCTGAATACCTATCCCCATAAGGAATTGAAAATTCACATATCCGATGAACGCGAGCAACTTCTGAATACCGGCGGCGGATTAAAAAAAGCCGCGCCTCTGCTGATCAGTAAAGACCCAATCCTGCTCCATAACGTGGATGTGCTGTCCACAATTCCCATCCAGTCTATGCTCGTCGAACACGTAACTTCCGGCGCATTAGCCACATTGGCCGTCAGTAAACGCGACACTTCCCGCAAACTCCTGTTTGCCAGTAATGGTCAGATGATCGGCTGGAAGAATGAAGAAACCGGTGAAATTCGCGGTTCCGTATCCAAAGCAAAGCATTATCAGGATTTCGCATTCAGCGGTATTCACATCATCGATCCGATTTTACTGAAAATGTTCCCCTCTGCGGATGTGTTTTCAATCGTCGATCTCTACCTGACCCACTGTGCAAAATATCCCATTCATGCCTTTGAACACGATCCCTCGGATTTCCTGGACATCGGCAAGCCGGAGCAATTGGCGAAAGCGGAAAAATTCCTGAAACGTTGATAAAAGCGAAGCCTTGCGAAAGTTTCCTGCTACGTGATACTTCACAGGACAGGTACAGCTCCGCAAGGCTCGCTTTATTTACTGTAAAATACTATTTCAACAAATCAACGGCGCAGAGACAGGTCAGCAGTGCGAAATCAACCAATTGCTGAATCTCAACATACTCGTTGGCAACGTGGAAGGCATTATCATCACCGGGTCCCCAACCGACCGCCATAACGCCTTTCAGATTCAGGGTTTTAGCATAGGTGCCGCCACCCTGTCCGCCGGTCACCGGGACGAATCCGAGAATCTCTTTCGCATTAGCCTGAATAGTGTCAACGACCTCATTATTGGGATCAATAGCATGGGGCTTGCTCCAGGCCATCAGTTTGATTTCAAATTTGCCATTTTTTACCTTATCGGCACAATTTTGCAATTGAGCGATAACGCCCTCTTTTGTCATTCCTGGTACCGAGCGAATATCAATGTAAATCATGCAGGTACCGGGCACGATATTTGGCGCTGCGCCGCCGTGGATTTCACCCAGGTTCAGCGATGGATGTCCGAGCACCGGATGAACTTCATAATCGAATTTCAGTTTTTCAAGTTCACCGACCAGTTTGGCCATCATATAAACAGCGTTGATCCCGCGTTCCGGCGTGGAGCCATGGGCTTGCTTGCCAATCGCTGTGATTTTAATAACCGTCCGGCCTTTTTCGGCGATATCAATAAATTTCATATTTTCGCCGATGTCCGGAATAATTGAATAAGTCGGCGCAATCAGCTTTTCTTCCATCAAATAACCGATACCATAATCAATACCGTCGGGATCCATCGCCTCTTCATCCGACAGAGCCGCGATCATTAGTTGGCCATTTAATTCTTCGTCAATTTTTAATTTCTTCAGCACTTCGACGGCAGCCATGATCGAAGCCAGCGGTCCTTTATTATCCAGGGTTCCCCGACCAATCAGCATTCCGTCTTTTTCAATTACAACAAACGGATCGGTGTCCCAGCCTTCACCCGCCGGTACAATGTCCATATGCGCCGGCATCAGCAGACGTTTACCGTTGGCGTCTTTTCCAATTTTACCGATTACGTTGAGGCGGCCTTCCATACGGGCAAATTCATCATAGGACACACCCATTTTATCCAGTTCCCGCTTGACGATTTCGGCCACCCGCCACTCTTCACCCCGGATTTTCAGGTAGGGATGTTCAGGCAGTTTTTCCGAAACCACATTGACGGTTTTTTCTTTGCACATTTCGATGGTCAGATCAATCACACGCTGACGAATTTCATCAGAATGATCCTTGAAATATTGATTAAGAGTTGCTTTCAGGTCCATGTTGACTCCTCTGGTATGGTGGTTGTTATTCTCATCTTGCGGAAGAAGTTAATAGATATAGAGGGGGAATTCAATAGGGATTGTGAAAATTGGAAGCAAATAAAATTTTTGGGGCTCACTAGTAAGTTTCGTATTTTTTTGATGATTCACTCCGTGCCAGATTCAGTTTTTTACCTTCTAACGGCGATCATCACTTGCTGCGAGTTCTGATCACAAATCCAATGAATTTTCAGATATGCCTCGAAAAATCAATAACTTTC
The DNA here is from genome assembly GCA_030655795.1 of Fidelibacterota bacterium. Classification (GTDB taxonomy): domain Bacteria; phylum Fidelibacterota; class UBA2242; order UBA2242; family UBA2242; genus B118-G9. Next base: position 7,995 of record JAUSPJ010000019.1, read on the forward strand.
AATTCATCGAACAGCTTTTCGAGTTATCTCTACCATGGTTACGCGTTTTTCACTAAACAGTTTTGAAATTAACCTTGTTCCTAGCAATTGTTAATGCTGCATCTACGATATCATATATTTTTATTTGCATTATATCAATATCGGGAAAAATTTAATTGCCTATAATAACTTACATATTTTTAGAGCTTTTATCTTTTTTCGATTTTCTTTTTTCTTTAATGCTTTTTTGTGGTTTTTTCTTTTCTTCCGAACTTCTTTTGTCTTTACCTTTTGCCATATAAAACCTCCAATCTGATGATTAAAATAACAACTTTTGGAAAAATAACAAAGTGTATTTAATAGTCTTGACAATCTGTTCGTTCTTTATGAGCATCTCACTGAACGAAACCATGATTTAAAAGAATATAGAGTTATTTACGGCACGCTCAAGTTCTATTTTCAAATCCAGTAAAAATCTCCATTACTCCACTACTCCATAACTCCAATAATCTATCACGGCCTGGACTGATTCGTCGTCAACTGAAGTATGAATAGATTTATTCGGGTTGATTGTCTTGATTCGCATTGTCCGGCTTCGATTTCAATGACATGACAAACGCTGCGAAGGCAATCAAGCCCTGAACCGCCCAAAAAACTACAGCCAGTTTGTGAATTGTTCTGATATCACCCGATGCGACCAGGCGATAATAGCTAACTGTGAAGAATCCACAAACAGCCGCCCAGAGGAATAATAGTGATCGAATTTTTGTGAGTTTTTTCATGGAATAAATGTGGGGAAGAATCGTTTAAATAGCAACTATTTAAAGTGTCCGCCGGACTCCGCACTCCGTATTATCCTTTCAATTGCTCGATATCTTTGATAATACCCGGCGAATGGAATCGGAGTTTCACAGATACTCAACAATTTCCGATATTTCCTTGCGATTCTTAGCATGCCCGGGTTGATAACTATCCTCAGGATATCCCAGCGGCGTAATCGCAAAAACCGTCTCAGCATCGTTCAATTCCAGCGCATGCCGAAGGATATTCGGTTCAAATGCGGCGATCCAGCAGCTTCCGACGCCCTCATTCGCCGCCGCCAGAATCAAGTGATCCATGGCGATCGTTAAATCCGTTTCCAAAGAATTATAGCCGTCATACCGGCGCGTCCAGGCGTCTTCCCGTTTCCCGACTACAATCAGAATAACCGGCGCGGCGCGAAACCAGTCTTTTGCATAACAGTCATGCACTTTTTCCAGCATTTCCCTGGACGACACTACCAGAAATTTCCAGGGCTGCCGGTTCGCGGCGGACGGCGCCAGACGACCGGCTTCGAGTATCCGGTCCAGGACATCACGGGGAACCGGTTTTTTTAAATCATAATTCCTGACACTTTCACGTAGTTTTATAAGTTCACGAAATTCCATTTTATCTCCTAATATTAATGAGTAAAATATATCGTCACACCAAGAACGGCGATAATCGCTCCGATAAGCTCCTTGTCCGAAACTTTCTCTTTAAAAATGATAACCGCCGGTGGAATAATCAGAATCGGTACAATCGCCATAATCGTTGATGCGATGCCGGCCATGGTATGCTGCACTGCCAGCAAGGACATCGACACACCCAGAAACGGGCCGAAAAACGATCCCAGGGTGATCCGTTTCATGGCTGATTTGTTCTTCAATGCGGAAAACACTCTTCCCCAGCGATTCATAAAGAAAAATATCACGGTAAATCCGGCGATTCCGGCAATTACCCGGATTTGAGTGGCGGCAAATGTACTGTAATCTCCCATGCCGTATTTACTGAAAATGAGTCCAACTGCCTGATCGACAGCTCCGCCAAAGGCAAATAAAATACCCGAAATTGGGTAAGAAAATTTAACCTGCCCACTCTTTTCACCACGTTCAAGTACAACGAGAGAAATCCCCAACACCGTTATGAACATGGCAAATATTTCCCGGGTTGTCAGCACTTCACCCATGAAAAAATAGCTTATCAGGGCGGTAATCGGTGGAACCAGCGACATAATCAGCATGGAAATTCTGGCTCCCACTATCACAAATGCCTGAAAAAGCAGCAGGTCACCGATGGCAAATCCCACAATTCCCGATAAAAACAGCCAGGTCCAGGTATGTCCGCTTGCATCAATGGGAAATAGCTGTCCGCGGGTGAAATAGGTAAACACACTCAGAAATATGAGACCAATATAAAGACGAATGTAATTCACAGCCAGCGAACCGACCTTTTTCCCGGCCGATTCAAAGGACATTGAGGGCAGATTGCCGTCGCTAAAGCCGCCATTTCTCCAATATGTGATTCAATCATGAATATCTTTCGAGTTTGGGTCCGATCGCATGGCAAAGATAGGAAAATTTTATAGTATTTTCATCAGGATAATTAATAATCAAGGCCCAATTATCTGGATATCAAACTTCCCTTGAACAGCTATCTTATCATCAACAATAACCAGTGCTGAAAATATTGATGGGATTGACTGGGTTTTGGCGATAACAGCATCAATATCATCAACAGACTGAATCGTATTTCCAAAAGCAGTCGCATAAGCATCCGCTTGGGCAGTATCCTTACAAACAATTGTAACGGCATCGGCCCTGCCAAAACTCTGTGAGTGTCCGATTTTTCCCGAAGATGTACAAATTCCGAGAGGCGAATATTCGGGAGAAACTTTTAACGCGATTTTATTTGACAACGGTGAATCACCGGCATATACCCTTATTAAAACCGCTTGATTGATATCAATATAGATATCCCCACCGTTTTCCACGATAAGTTCTTCAGGATAGAATTCGGTCTTGATCCTTTTCCCGATTTCTTCAGCAAAACCGCCTGCCACGGCCGCCATGGGTCCAACATTTGCCTGATTTGCCGCATTCAGCATTTTTTGAATAATTATCGGAGCATCTGGGTCAAGTGGCAGCGGTGATAAACTGTCCCTAAATTCCCGATGATTTCGATTGTATTCGCCAATGTCATTTCTAAGTGTAGTAATCGTGCCGATAACAAATTCCCGAAGACGATGTTCCGAAATTGCCGGAGCACAGGCTATCCATAAATCCGTTTCCAGATAGCTGATTTCAAGCCTGAAAAACCGGTCGTTTTGCGGTATTTCACGATATAACCGGGGTTCATACATACTTTACACCCATCAGTAATATTTACCGA
>JAUSPJ010000032.1 GCA_030655795.1 Fidelibacterota bacterium
AATACAATAATGTGTCTGAAGCCAGCATCTCATTCTTTTGACTATTAGAAATAGGTCCATATTCAATTCTTGGTATTACTTTTAAACCTTGTCGATGAGCTTCATATATCAATTCTGCTAATGGATCACGATCGCTATTGAGTGAATCAATTGTATTACCAAATAAACCGTCCATAATTTCACATTGATAAATCATATTCGCATCAAGCCGGATTTCCGGAAATATTGCATTGAAGTGGTGTTCACCCAGAAAGTGCATCGCTTCGGCAATTGAACGCTGACTGTTGAATATATTACTTTCGAATGCATTCAGGTAAACACCTCGTAATTCAACAGGTTTTTCATAATTTGATTTTTTCGAATTACAATTGCAAATCAATAGTGTCAGACTAAAACCAAGGATAATTATTTTTTTCATGCGAACTCCGTAAACATGATAATAGTACGAACTGAGAACAAATATGATATCGGAAAAAGAGTTACCGGTAGAACTATTAAAATATTTTTTCCATCAACAAACAGTTTCATACTATTCCTTTCTCGTTAAAGGGGAATATCATTTTGCCGGCTCATCAATCGATACTTAGCCGGCGAAATACCATAGAATTTTTTAAACATACTGTAAAAACGACTGAGACTTAGAAATCCCAATTCCATCGCAACCGCCAGAATTTTCGCATCGGTTTCCACAATCTGCTTAGCCGCCTGTTTGATGCGTTGTTCATTGATGAATTCCGTCGGCGTTTTATCCAGATATTTGCGAAAACATTTACACAAATGCTCCTGGGTGCAGGGCGCCAGTTGTTTCATTCTCTCCAGCCCGCCACAGAGATTCTCATGCTTTACCATCTCAAGATTCAACTGTTCAAACCATTCGGGACGTTCACTGTTAACGCCGGACAATTCGGCATCGAGAAAAAAGCGGGTAAAAATATTGGCAATCATGATTTTAATTTTCAATCGGGCTATGTCATGGGCGGTGCTTTGAAGCGCATTCATCCGAATCAATTGATTCGCCAATTCATCCGTCTCCGATAGTGAAAGTTTGAACATCGGCGATGTTACCGGTCCGGTATATTTCCGCAAAAAATAATCATTTCCAAGGTAAGCGCTTAAGTCCCGTAAAAATTCCAGTTTAAAGGCGACATTGACAATTTCACAGGCGGACCCGGCCAATTGCTCAAACCCATGAACATCGGTGGGTCGGATAAACACCAGCGTTCCGGTCTGCAGCTCCTGGTATTCACTGTTTACCAGATGCTTAATCTTGCCGCTGATAATCAGGAAAAACTCGGCAAATTCATGCGTATGCAGAGCAGTTGCATCACTAACCAAAGTATGATAGCGCAAATCGGGCCCGGCATTCAGACTGATCGACTCGCGCCCGGTATCCCACTTCAGGCGATGAAAAGTAATGTTTGCGCCAGACGGCAACGATGTGAAATTATTCTGAGTCAAGGCTAAGTGTTTCATAATGATAATATACAGCAATATTATGATAATATATAGATAAAGATCGTCATATTTATCATTGCATGTTTGAATGAATATACAGTAATTTCCATTGTATTTGATATGTTAAAAAGGCTTATAATTTGTCAAAGGAACCATCCATGAAACATTCGAATTTGGCATCGCTGGCTAAAGAGCAATATCGCCTAAAGAAACGTCTGGTTGCTCCGCTAATGGGAATGCCTGGATTGAAAATGATTAACAGTACCATTAAGCTTGGTCAACAAAATTTCCGGATTCATTATGAAGCTATAAAAGCCCTCGCAGACCTCTATCAGCCGGATATTGTTTTCCCATTAATGGATTTATCCGTTGAAGCCAACGCGATCGGCCGGTATACTCTTTTTCCGCTTGATGATACAGCTACGCTACCCCATGTTACATTCAATTTAAGCCAGGTGAAAATATTACCGAAAATTGATATTACTGCCGACACCCGAGCACTGGGATATGCAAAGGTCACGGCATTATTGCGACGCAATATTGTTTCGAAAATATTAAAGGGTGTCTACGTTACCGGACCCTATACCCTGGCCGCATTAATTCTTGGCGCCGAAGAGACTGCCCGGTCCGTCATTCTGGACTCACAAGGCCTTCATGCTCTCCTTGATTACACTACCAAGGTGATTGAAAATTACACCGAATTGCTGATCGAATCGGGCGCTCAAATCGTTTGTATTCTCGAACCAAGCGCATCAATGTTGAGCTCATCTCATTTTGAAGAATTTTCGGGAAATTATGTTAAGCAGATAAGCGCATTATGCGCTGTTCACAAAGTTGACACGGTTTACCACGTTTGCGGCAATACCACGCACCTTATAAAAAGTATGGCGGAAAGCGGAGTTAGCGGATTGAGTCTCGACTCACCGGATTCCGGCGTGAACCTGCCTCAGGCAATCACGGAAGTACCGGAAGATGTCGTCATTATCGGCAATATCAATCCGGTTGGAAAAATACTGACCGGTTCCCCGTTTGAAGTCAAGGAAGAGGTAAACGAATTATTGGAATCCGTCGATCAATTCCCTAATTTTATCTTGAGTACAGGATGTGATTTACCGAAAAACACACCAATAGAGAATATCGAAGCATTTATGAAAGCCGGGCGAGAATACCGGATATCGGCCTTTTAAATGTTCGGGTTGCTAAATGTTCAATGCAGAATTAAGCATAGAAATCCTTGCATATAGTTGAAAGAATAAATGATTTACTTTACTATATTTATCAGTTGAAATCAGGAGAACACATGGCAAGAAATGAAGAACTGTACAATGCAATTTTAAAGGGTGATCGAAATACCGTTCAAAGTATTTTTCAAACGGCAATTGATGAGAATCGGGATGTTAATGAATTACTTGACTTTTCGATGATTCCGGCGATGCGTGAGATGGGTGAACGATTTTCCAGGAATGAAATTTACGTACCGGAAATGCTGATTGCCGCCCGTGCAATGCAGGCCGGTTTGACCTTAATTGAACCGATATTAGCACAAAACAATCACAAATCTCTGGGTACAATTGCAGTCGGTACTGTCAAAGGCGATTTACACGATATTGGAAAAAACCTGGTCGTGATAATGTTGAAAGGCGCCGGTTATGATGTGATTGATATGGGAACCAACTGCGGAATTGAAAAATACGATAATGCGGTATCTGCCGGCGCTCAAATCGTCATGTGCAGTGCCCTGCTCACCACGACCATGACATATATGGAGCAGGTCGTTAACCATTTTAAAAACAATGATACAATTAAAGTCGTCATCGGTGGCGCTCCTGTAACCCAGAAATATGCGGATTCCATCGGCGCACATGGCTACGGCCGCGATGCCAATGAAGCGGTAAAAATCGTTGAGAAATTGACCGGGGCTATTGCCTGATAATGATATATTTTTTGGATTAATGCATCCTACCCACACATTTTTGCTCATTGGCCAATCGAACATGGCCGGACGCGGAGAGTTATCGGCAGTTGAGCCAATTGAAGATTCCCGTATTCTAATGTTTCGTGATAATAATTGGATTCCGGCAGTTGAACCTCTTCATCAGGATCGCCCGGAAGCCGGAATTGGTCTGGCAATGAGTTTTGCAGCATTATTATTAGATCACCATCCTGAGATCACAATAGGTTTGATCCCTTGCGCCGTCGGCGCTACCAGTATTTCTGAGTGGATGCCCGGCACGGAATTATACCAAAAAACAATCGGCATAGCTCACAGGGCAACCGATGCACTTCAGGGGATTCTTTGGCATCAGGGTGAGTACGATGCAAATGATCGCAACCGCGTTGCTGTATACGCAGAACGACTGACTTTCCTGGTAGAGTCCATTCGCAGCGATTTTAATTCACCTCACATACCATTCATTACCGGTGAGCTTGGTTCATTCATAAATGCCACGAGCGGATCTCTATATGGAGATGATATTTCCAGAATTCTCAAGTCTCTTGTGAAGAATGTCCCGAACTACGCCTGTGTGTCCTCTATCGGGTTGACCGATAAGGGCGATGGTTTGCATTTCAATTCCAGGTCTTTACGAGAATTCGGTAAGCGCTACGCTTCAGAATTGTTAAGATTATGGAATAAATAGGATTTCCAATGCAGAAAATCAGGGGATTACTGACCCAATTATACGGCTCTGAAAACGTTGAGTCTATATTAAATCAGATTATTAATCTCATTGAAAATTATCGACACAAAATAAAATCTCCATCAGTTTTTACAGAGAGTGATATTGCTTTGATCTGCTACGGAGACAGTTTTCGTTCACCCGGTAAACCGCCTCTCCAATCACTTCATGAATTCCTTATCTATTATTTGGATTGTGCAGTTTCCATTGTCCATCTACTTCCTTTTTTTCCATTTTCGTCGGACGATGGTTTTTCTGTAATTGACTATAAACTCGTTGATCCTGATCTGGGCGACTGGACCGATATTGAAAATCTTGGCCAGTCGTACGGTTTGATTATTGATGCGGTTGTAAATCATATTTCTGCAAAAAGTAAGTGGTTTCAGGAGTATCTCAAAGACAATCCCGACTATGCAAACTTTTTCATTGAAACCAATCCGAGTATTGAACTCTCGTCAGTGATCCGGGCACGCGCTCACCCTTTATTGACTAAATTTAATCGTAATGGTGGAGAAATTCATCTCTGGACCACTTTCAGCGCGGATCAGATTGATTTAAATTTTCAGAATCCGATTGTCCTTATCAAAATGCTGGATGTACTCCTCTATTATGCTTCAAAATCCGCCCGCATATTGCGTCTCGACGCCATTGGACATGCCTGGAAAAAACCGGGCACTACCTGTCTGAATTTACCGGAAACCCATTGCCTGGTTCAATTATTTTGTGCAGTTCTAAATATGGTTTTTCCGAATGTCCAGTTGCTCACCGAGACCAATGTGCCGCATGAAGAAAATATACGGTACTTTGGCGACGGAACAAATGAGGCTCAACTGGTCTACCAGTTTTCCCTGCCAGGGCTTGTCATTCACAGTTTCCTTACCGGAAACAGTGTCAAATTAACCGAATGGGCCAAAACACTAACGCTGAATTCTGACAACTGCACATACTTCAATTTGTTAGCATCTCACGACGGCATCGGAATTCGGCCATTGTTGGGCATATTGGATGCTTCCGAAATAGACAATCTTGTCCAAACTACACTTAATCTCGGTGGGTTTGTATCCTACAAGAATTCTACTGCCGATGGGCAACAAGACCCTTATGAACTGAATATTACCCTGTATGATATTCTCGCTGAGCCAGATCAATCGAAAGAAATGAATATCCGGAAATTCATCAACGTACACGCCATTTTGTTAACAATGCAGGGAATTCCGGCGATTTACTATCACTCCCTTTTTGCCAGTTCCGGCGACCATGACGGCGTCAAAACAAGCGGACAAAATCGTTCCATCAATCGCAAAAAACTAAATCTCATGGATCTTGACCGGGAACTATCCGACCCACAATCCCGGGCTTCGAAGGTACTTACTGAAATCAAACAATTGATTGGAATTCGAAAACGCCATCCGGCATTTAATCCATATTCTCACCAGGAAATTCACTCACTGTCCGAGCAGCTGTTTTGCGTTGAACGCACATCAAAAGACAGAAACGAAAAGATATTGGCTATACACAACCTATCTGATAAACTGGTTGAATTTTCCATGTCTGAATCCAGCATTAATAATTCCCATAAAACAGGTAACGATCTCGTCACGAATCGTCATATAAACCTGCGGATGCCATTATTCCTCGCGCCTTACGAATTTATTTGGTTGAAATTATCGTGGGTATCCGGCCGGAAGATATAAACATAGAACCAACATACAATAACGCTCATCGGATTCAGGCCAGTCTCGAACTGGTTGAACCATTAGGAAATGAAGCATTAATCTATCTGAAATCCGCATCTCAAAGCCTTATCAGTATCACCAGGTCCTACGATCCGCAAAAGTTGTCAGACAGCCAGGTGTCAGTATATATAAATCTGGACAAAATTCACCTGTTTGACGCTGCTACGAAAAAGCGGCTGTCCGATTAATCAAGCCATTATAAAAAGTTTTATTCGAATCCCCTGGGATTCAGCGATTGCCAGCGCCACGTATCGGCGCACATCTCATCGATATCGCGTTCTGTTTTCCAGCCTAATTCACGAAATGCTTTACCGGAATCGGCATAGCATTCAGCAATATCGCCGGGCCGGCGATTGGTAATTGTATAATTAATTTTCTGTCCGGAGGCTTTTTCGAATGCATCTATAATTTCCAGGACGCTGTAACCGCGACCGGTTCCCAGGTTAAAGATATGAATACCGGTTTTACCAATTAATTTCTCCAGCGCCTTGACATGGCCGTTGGCAAGATCAACCACATGAATATAATCCCGCACACCGGTTCCGTCGGAAGTTGGGTAATCATTTCCAAACACCATCAATTTCTTCAACTTCCCCACCGCCACCTGGCTGATAAACGGCATCAGATTATTGGGAAGTCCTTTGGGGTCTTCGCCGATTTTGCCGCTTATATGGGCCCCAACGGGATTAAAATATCGCAGCAGAACAATATTCCAGTTATTATCAGAAACGTAAAGGTCCTTCAATATCTCTTCGATAAACAGTTTAGTCCGTCCATAGGGATTGTATGCGGATGTTGGAAACTCTTCTGTTATCGGCGCCTGCTTCGGTTCGCCATAAACTGTCGCCGAAGAACTGAATACGATAGTCTTTACATCATGTTTCGCCATCGATTCACAGAGATTGATCGTGCCGGTAATATTATTTTGGTAATACTTCAGAGGGATTTGCACCGATTCGCCAACGGCCTTCATTCCGGCAAAGTGAATCACGGCGTCGAAACGATGATCACTGAAGATTGCATCCAGCCAATCCCTGTCCAGTAAATCAATCTTATGAAATTCCAGCGTTTTTTCGGTAATTTCCTGAACTCGCTTCAGCGATTCCTCGCTGCTGTTGGACAGATTG
>JAUSPJ010000036.1 GCA_030655795.1 Fidelibacterota bacterium
TAATCTGAATGACGAACTCATCCGGCTTATGAATCCGCACATCCGGCAAATTACCGTTGGAATCCACATTGACAATGCTGATTTCACCGGTAAAATCAGTAGTTACGATCATAATGCTTGTGCCACTCTGATCATTAATAATGAGCTTCGGATCAAGCTGAAGGTTCCCGGATACGCCGTGGCCCAGAATGCTCTGGCCGCGGTTGCTGTTGGAAAAACATATTCTGTTGATAATAACGATATCGTCGATGCGCTAAAATCTTTTGAGCCTGTAAATCAACGGTTCAATGTCAGCCAAACCAAACGATGCCGGATCATCAATGACACATATAATGCCAATCCCGACAGTACCAAAGCGGCAATTGATACATTTTCAAAAATCGCTGTCCCGGGAAGGCGCCTGTTTGTATTTGGCGACATGTTTGAGTTAGGTGAACTGTCCCCGGCTCGTCATGAAGAAATCGGACAGATTATTTCTGATGCACCTATCGATCTGTTATTTGCTTACGGTCCTCTGACACAAATAACCCATGATACCGTACAAAAGACCGGAAAAACAGAATCCCGGCATTTTCATCAAAAAAGTGATCTGATCGCTGCTCTCAAAGATGAAATCCGACCGGATGATACCGTATTGGTAAAAGGTTCACGCGGCAATAAACTGGAAGAAATCATAGAAGGGATTAATCAGTAAATGTTTTATCATCTTTTTGTTCCCCTAAAAAAATATATCAGCGGTTTCAACCTCTTCCAGTATATCACATTTCGGGCAGCGATGGCTGCAATTACGGCATTGCTAATTAGTTTTATCATCGGTCCTTTCATATTAAAACTGCTCCAAAAATATCAAATTGGCGAAACGATCCGTCCCGACGGTCCGCAATCCCACCTGTCGAAAAAAGGGACACCGACAATGGGCGGTATTATTATCATTTTTTCCGTCGTGATCCCGGTCCTGTTATGGGCCAATTTAAAAAGCGCCTACATCCTGCTGGTTCTTCTTGCTACGCTTTGGATGGGCGCAATTGGTTTTCTCGATGATTATTTAAAAGTAATTAAAAAGTTTAAAAAAGGCCTGATCGCCCGATATAAACTTGCCGGACAGATACTATTAGGAATCATTATTGGCGCTTATCTCTATTTTGCGCCGGAATTTGAAACAGTGCGAGGATTGACGTCCGTACCCTTCTTCAAAAACCTAGAGATCAATCTCGGTCTGCTTTATATACCATTTATCGTATTTGTATTAACCGCCGGCTCAAATTCTGTAAATCTTACCGATGGTCTCGACGGCCTGGCTTCCGGTTTAATGGGAATTGCAGCATTGGCATTCGCGGTAATTTCCTATGTCTCCGGCCGGACCGATTTCAGCCATTATCTGAACACCATTTACCTCCCCGGCGCCGGTGAATTGACCGTTTTCTGTGCCGAATTCACGGGGGGAATTCTGGGATTTCTATGGTACAACAGCAAACCAGCCCAGGTATTTATGGGCGACACTGGCTCATTATCCATGGGGACAGCGCTCTGGACAATCGCAATCCTGTTAAAAAAGGAAATTCTTTTTGTTCTGCTCGGAGGAGTATTTGTGGCGGAAACTGCATCCGTTTTAATGCAGATTTCCTATTTTAAATATACAAAAAAGAAAACCGGAACCGGCAAACGAATATTTTTAATGGCCCCCCTGCACCATCATTTTGAAATGAAGGGCTGGGATGAGAGTAAAATCGTGATCCGCTTCTGGATCATCGGAATATTATTGGCAATTTTAAGTCTAAGCAGTTTTAAAATACTATGATCGATTTATCAACATCACCAATCAACATTTCAGGAAAAAAAATCGGCGTCTTAGGCGCCGGACGAAGCGGCATGGCAATCGCGCAACTCTTAGCCCAAAACGGCGCTGATGTACTACTGTCTGACGCCAGGCAAATAACTTTTACTGCTCCTCAGAGACAGAAATTCCAATCTCTAAATATTAAAACTGAGTTCGGGGAACACAGCGCGTCGATTCTTCAATCCGATCTTATTGTTATCAGTCCCGGTATACCGGCGACTACCCCGATCGTACAGCAGATTGAAGCGGCTGAAATCCCAATTGTCAGCGAGATCGAAGCGGCTTACTGGTTCATGCCCGACGCCCGGTTGATTGCCGTTACCGGTTCCAACGGTAAAACAACAACCACGACTCTCATTTATGAGATGTTTAAAGACAGTCAATATGACGCCTATTGCGGTGGCAATATCGGAACTCCCTTCTCTTCATTGATTCCTCAGGTTCTCAATGATGCTGAAAAACCAAAAGTATTTATCCTTGAATTAAGCAGTTTCCAGCTGGAACGAATCATTCATTTCCACCCGGACGTTGCGATTATTTTAAATGTTACTGACGACCATATGGATCGTTATGATCATGATATCAATCTATATCTTAAAGCAAAATTAAATATCAGTAAAAATCAGACTGCAAAGGATCTGTTTGTTTATTTTTCAGACGATAAACTGTTAAGCAGTAAGCTACCAAACAATCCGCAAAAGCGGCCGTTTGGTTTGGAAGACCATCCCGATATGCAGTTTAAAACAGATATGGTTTCCATTCTGACAAAGGATGGTCAGGAATACATCGACCGGAAAAATATCAAGTTACTCGGAGAACACAATCTGCTTAACATATTGGCAACATTAAATGTCACAAAACATTTTAATATTTCAAAAGACCGCGTTATCGAAGCGCTGAAGCATTTCAGTGGAATTGAGCACCGTCTTGAATATGTGAGAACTGTCAGCGGAGTTGATTATTATAATGACTCCAAAGCTACCAACGTCGAATCCGTTAAATACGCGTTAAAAAGTTTCGATAAACCTGTTATAATTATCCTCGGCGGCCGGGACAAAGATGCGGATTTTTCAATACTTCTGCCCTATTTGAAAAAGCATGTGAAACATGTATTACTCATTGGTGAAGCCGCATCAAAAATAGCATCTGTTATTCATAACATCGTCGATTATTCATATTCTGATTCAATGGAAAGCGCTGTGAATCGCGCAAATCACATCGCTCAAGACGGAGATATTGTTTTACTTGCTCCGGCCTGCGCCAGTTTTGATATGTTTGATAATTATGAGCACCGTGGAAGAGTTTTTAAAGAAATTGTTGCATCAATATCCGAAGACCGAAAATGAAAACCAGATACAACCAATCAATTGACCAGCTTTTCTTTATGCTTACGATCATCCTGATTGGAATTGGTTTCGTAATCCAATACAGCGCCAGTTCATCGCTGGCAGCAGCGAAGTTCAATGATCCCGGATATTATATGCGAGGCCATTTTATCCGAATTATTGCCGGATTTCTGGTTGGACTGGTATTTATTAAGCTGGATTATAATTATTTGAAAAACCTTGCCTTCTGGTTTATAATACTGTCAGTTTTTATGTTGATTTTAACCCTTGTCTTGAACAGATCGGGAAATTCGGCAACGGCACGATGGCTGCAACTGGGACCATTCAGATTTCAGCCGTCAGAGCTGGCCAAATTTTCGGTGATTCTGTATCTGGCTTCCTTCTACGATCGACATCAGGACGAAATTGAGGATTTCAAAAAGGGGTTTCTCCCTCCGGTAATAGTAATGTCAATCATCGTCATTTTAATCATAATCGAACCCGATTTCAGCACTGGTGTCGTCGTTGCTGTTCTGGGTATTGCGATCATGATAATTGCCGGCACTAAACTCGTTTATCTTTCCCCGTTTGCGGGATTATTTGTCATATTTTCAATTATCACCGTCATCAGATCGCCGTATAAAATCAAACGAATTTTAAGCGCTGTCCGTGGTGGATCGGATCTTCAGGGTGCCGGTTATCAAATTAATCAGTCGTTAATTACCCTTGGAAATGGCGGTTTCTGGGGCCGTGGCCTGGCCGGCAGTGTCGAGAAAAACCTGTTTCTGCCTGAACCTCATACCGATTTTGTATTTTCCGTAGCCGGTGAGGAATTTGGGTTCATTGGCACGATGTTTCTGCTGATTCTATTTCTGGCGCTATTTATTCGAGGCGTTCAAATATCATTCAGATCACCAACAGTTTTCGGAAATCTTCTTGGTGTCGGTTTGTCAATCAGCATGTTTTCTTATGTTCTGGCTAATATCGGTGTAGTTACGGGAATCTTACCGGTCACCGGTCTGCCGCTTCCCTTTCTGAGTTATGGTGGTTCAACCATGCTTTACAATTTTGCCTGCATCGGAATTCTACTGAACATTTCCAAGACAATGATCGAAAAAGAAAAACCTTTAAGACTGGTAACAATTCATGGTTAAAGCAAACGAACAACGTTATCTAAAAATTCTGGTCACGGGTGGCGGAACCGGCGGACACCTTTTCCCTGCGATCGCTTTAATGGAAGAGCTAAATTGTCGCTCAAATGAAATTTTCTCCGTTGATTTCCTGTTTATCGGCACGGAAAGAGGCCTGGAATCTTCTGTTTTAAGCAATCTCGACTACCCGTTTCGAAAAATTTGGATTCGCGGATTCCAACGCGGTTTATCAGGCCATGATATTCTGGTCAATCTCCTGTTCCCGGTACGTTTGATGGTCAGCCTTATTCAATCTTTTTTCCTT
>JAUSPJ010000043.1 GCA_030655795.1 Fidelibacterota bacterium
TTTAGCGCTTTTTCCGGTAAAGGGCAATGCTCTTCACAGACGATGCAGTTTTCGTTCAGGCGATAGGGAATGCAGCGGTCGGTGAGGAAAAACGCCGTACCCATTTTCGTTTCCTGTTTTTCTTCCAATTCAAGGGGCTGAATGGCTTTTGTCGGGCAAATCTGTCCGCAGAGATTGCAGTTGTATTCACAATAACCCAAGCGGTACTTGGATACCGGCGTCATAAGACCCTCCAGACCGGTTTCGAGAAATGCCATTTGCAAACAGCCGCCCGAGGTAGCACAGATCCGGACACATTCTTCACAACGGATACACCGTTTCATAAAATCATCCTCTTTTAATGAACCGGGAGGACGCAGGCGGCGGTCGGTTTTTCGGGGATTCAGTGCACTCAGTGAAAACAGTCCCGATCCGAATAGGGCCAGCACTCCGGCGCCGATAAAGGACCGACGTGACAGGTCGGTAGCAGTTTTCATGTGGACAGGTGACCGGAATTTATAAGAGATCGCCTCCGGCGGGCAATCTTCCCGGCAATCCAGGCACAGAATACACTCCGATTTTTCCGTAAAGTTATAATCGTCTTCAATGGCGTCCATTTTACATTTTTTCTGACAAACCGAGCAACTGTTGCAGACCTGTTCATCGACGACCCGCTGGAAGGGGCTGAATTTTGATACTAATCCAAGTAAAGCGCCTAAGGGACACAGATTCCGGCACCAGAACCGGCGTGATATTTTTCCCAGAGCCAGGATGCCCAGAATTATCACAAAAGGAAGCAATAACATGAGAAATTTGGGAGTACTGACCGGAAAAAGCCAGGCCGAGATACTGTCCTGAATATTCAAAACCGAATCAGGAAAAATATGGGCGTCATAGAATCCATTCAGAATCGTATCCGTAAATAAATAGAAAAAAGACATTCCCAATATTCCGAAAGAACGCCAGAGAATTGGAAGCGGGTCCATTAACCATGACAGTTGAACTCCGAAAACCGCAAACAGTATGAAGATAATTAAAAGGACAGTTTTAACGGAGCGATATTTGCGCGTCGATTTGCTCTTTTTCTTTGCAAGATATCTGTCGGAGATATCAATCGTTGTACCCAGTGGGCAAATCCATCCGCAAAAGGCTCTTCCGAAAACAAAAGGGGATAACAGGACCAGCAGGGCAATCAGAAATATTGGATCAAAAAAGCGCCCGGCCAGTTGGGTGACAATGGCGGTCAGTGGATCGGCCCAGAGAAACAGTTCCGGCGGAATCCATGGTTGAAACGGATACCTTGCCTGCAGCACTGTGAGAATGAACAGCCCCAGAAAACTTATCTGTACGATTCTGCGAATAGTGATAGTGCGGATTTTTTTCATGCGTTAAATGAATAATGTTTTGCAGGATGTTTATTGGTATCGATTTCACCCATACCGGCCGCATGCGCCAGTTTCAGGTATTCCAGTGATTCCGGCTCAATCCCGAATACTCTGGCGCTCCAGGCGTCAACCAGCACCCGGTCGGTTCCGGCAATCACGGTATTCATTTCTTCCACATCGTTGAGATTACCGCCCGATGGCCCGTTGCGGCGGAGCACGCGGATAGCATCGACAATTGTTAAATCCGGTACAATGACGCGGTTAAGATCGACAATCCGCTCGGCAAAGGGCCGGTGAATTCGTCCCCGATTGCCGCCGACCAACCCCATCATATTTTTAAAACCGATTGTCAACCCCGGCAGTGAATGATGTTTGAGAATGGGCATATTAATCAGTTTATCTACTTTGAATACTTCCTCGTGAATCGGCCACTTTTTCATACTGGTACCACTTGGGATTTCGGTTTCGATGAAGTGGGAATCCCGTACAAAACGAACATCCGCTCCGGCTTTTCCGGCCATATCCGGGATTTGGCAATTCTTATAGCTGCGCCGGGCATCGTTACAGGTATTATCAACAATCAGAACCTTTTTTGCACCGGCTTCGAGGCACAGTGTGACAACTGCCGAAACCAGTTCAGGGTTTGTTGTGGCGGCATATTCAGGGCGCCGGTCCCAACTCATATTGGGTTTGACCATGACGTAATCACCCCTGGAAATGAAATGCGAAACACCTCCCAGCATTTCAAAAGCCTTGGCGGCCATCTCCTGAAGCGATCCGTTTTTGATTATTGCCACGCTTGCTGACGACTTCGCTGCGAAACCCGGCTTGCGGGCGATCACACTGGCTCCCGCCATAAATGCTGTTGTTTTTAGAAATTTCCGTCGATCCATTCTTACTCCTGTTTTGTCATGAAAATACTATTTCCTGACATGTAATTCAAGTAATTTGATTCAGAAACCGATGATCTTACAGTTCTATGATGATTAGTTTTTTAATTTCACTCTCTCCGCTCGTTCCTCTCAAAGAGAATTCTTTCGGAATATTCCACCGACTACACAAAGAGTCCTCCGATAAATCGGAGTCCCCTGTGACCTGCTGGGCAAGTCGGGATTTGGGGTGGGATTCGCTCTGTACCACCGGCTACTCAAGGAGTCCCTGCTGGGAAAGCCGGTGGTTAACGTTTCTCTTTTCATATTGTCATAAATTTTCATAAAACATTAACCACTCCTGTCTGCCGACCAGGCAGGCAATTTATTGAGTGGACTTGATGC
>JAUSPJ010000057.1 GCA_030655795.1 Fidelibacterota bacterium
CCATCCATTCCGGCTGGAAACCGGTCTGGAAATAGTAAACCGTATTGCCCTGACCTTCATCGTTGGAACTAAGGTCAAATGCAAAGTAGTCATCTTCATTAATTTCTGCAGGCGGTGCATTTGTAAACACCACATCGGTATTGGTCGTTTCCAATACAAATGACCATTCGATCGCCGAGGAAGAATCATCCCGGGCTCTGACCGTAACCGTCTGAAATCCCACATTGCTATTGTCGGGTGATCCGCTGATGGAGCCGGTTGAGGAGTTCACATACACATTTTCGCCGCGGGTAATGGAATAGGCAATGTGATCGCCATGGGGCAGATCATCATCATTCGCCGTCACGGTAATATCCAGCTCGCTGTCTTCCGCTACTGAAACCGTGTCCTCGGTGGTGTTTACCCAGAACGGCGGGTCATTCAGATTCTGGACATGCAGAAAAAAGTCCATAAAATCCGTCAGACTGCCATCAGTAACTGAAACCTGAATTTTATGTGTACCGACGTCGTCATTATCCGGAGTCCAGGTTATTCTACCTGATGTAGCATTTATTGTCATACCCTCCGGAGCGGTCGCGGCAAATGCGAAGGTGAAAGGATCGCCGTCATCATCGGCGGCGCTCAGCCAGGTGCTCCAGTAGGCATCTTCAGTCAGATTTGTATCCTCAACCGCGGCGGTAAAATAGGGCGCTGTGTTTGCAAATACACTCACAAAACTGAATAAACAGATTAAAAATACTATTATTTTCCGGTTCCGCCGCATGGTTCTGAAAATTGTCCCTTTATCGGAAATATATCGACTGTTTTATCAATTTATCTTTGATTGATCCTCTCCATTTTTAATCGTTGCATTTATTACGAATTTAGATAAATTGAAGCATCTTTCACCGTGACCGGCGTCATCGAACGGAATGAATCTGCCGCAGCCAGAAATCGGCCTGTTTACCCGTAGCTATACCGTTAAGAGCATGGGTAAAATATTTTCTGGCCTCGTCGATCTCCCCCAGGTAATAATAAAACTTACCGATTTCTAAAACCGTTTTCATGTCCGCCGGATTAAGTCTGATCAGCCGTGAATAATAACTCAGGGCATCATTATAATTGGAATCCTTCGCATGGATCTGCCCGAGATCGTCCAGCGCCGCCATCATCCAGCTGTAGGCTTCAGGATTGATTTCCCGGGCTTTTCGAAAATAATCCAGGGCGCTGCGGTGATCGCCGGATTCCCGGGCAAGCAGACATTTAATATAATAAATTTTAGGAATCCATTCCTGCTTGATCTTCGTTCCTGCCTGGGAATTATCGATTCTCTGAAACTCCGCCAACGCTTCATCCCATTGCTTCAGGAAGTATCGTGATTTGGCGATATGGGATATCAGTGTGATACGGTCTGAATATACATCAGCCACCTGTTGAAAAAAGAGAATACACGATTGATAATCACCGGTCTCATAGAGTGCTTTTGCGAGTTCCACATAGCTTTTTACAAACAGGGGATCGTGAACCAGACTTTTTTGATAATAGGTCACCGCTTGGCCATAATTATCATTCGCTTCACAGATTCGGGCTAATCCATAGTAAATTTCACCGCTCAGTTCCGATTGCCGTAGCACCAGACGCTGAAATATCTCCCTGGCTGAATCCAGCTGTCCCTGCTGAAAAAACGCAAATCCTTTGGCGGCATCCGCGCCCGGAAATTCCGGCTGCAGAAAATGACTCCGGTAAAAATCAATTTCTGCAACTGTATTGGCATTCGTTTGTTGATATATCCGCCCTTTATAATAGGAGGCCACTGATAACTCCCGGTTTCCACCTGTTACACCGGAAAGTATTTCCAGCGCACGTTGATAATCACCGGTTTTATAGAGAAATTTTCCATACTCCAGAAAATTGATATCTTTTACTTTTCGGGAACGAACAACCTTCTCAAAACTCTTCCGGGCGTCACTGTACCGTCCCATTACTGCCAGTCGTTGGGCATAATGGAACAGGGAATCGTCAACAACAGCTTCCGGCGCCGGTCCCTTTGACTGTCCGGCCTTGGACCTGTAACTGATCAATGTGTCTAAAATATCCGGCGTGATCGGCAGATAATAAGCCGCCATCGCACCGTGATGATAGCCGGGCTTTTCTTCCTGGTCATCTTTGGGTTTGGTCGTTCCTTTGGCTGAATTCATCTGCAGCTCGGTCCAGCTGGTGATTTTCTTTTTATAAAAATCACGCTCTTTCTGAAGATTCATGATCTGCTGCAGAAGAGCCTGGTTTTTCTGCTCAACCTGATTCATATCCAATGGCGCCGCCGGTGTAGCTGATGAGCGCACAGGCGTTGTGGTTGTGGGTCGCCGTCGTTGAGCGTTGACAGGGATTGATAAAACCTGTATTAATACGGCTGTAATTAGGAAAAATATGGAAAGTTGCAGTTTTCTATTCATAGGATTTCTCATACTAATTACTCCAGAAACCTCACCTGGTCCATGCTCAGTGTAATCGGATCAGAACCCGGCAGAGCGAGTAAGCGTACGGTGATTGTATTATCATTCGGATTCTGGCTGATGACTTCAGCCCGTTCATTGGCAAGCGGCCCATCGGTTATCAGGACGATGTTTTTAGTTTCGGTACTGACCGGCGCCGGCTGTTGAACCGGTGGTGGTAATGCCGCCGGAATCACAGACGGTTCATATGTCTCTTCGGACTGTTTGCCAAAACGCCAACTCAATGTAAAGAATGTCCGCGAGGTATTGCCGAAATTTTCAGGCGCGATAGCCACATCAAACTTAAAACCGGCAACCTGTAATCCGGCGCCATAGCTGATACCTCGATCCGAATAACCACCACGAATCAGAACCATGTCGCGGATAATATATTCAGCGCCCGCCTGATAGCCCAAAAAGTCACCGCCCTGCACGTGCAAATCCGTTGCAACCAGTAAATTCGGTATGTTGAACAAATCAAAATAACTGATGCCGACGCCAACCTGAGTTGGGATGGTCTCTTTCAGTTTGCTGGAGGTGTTCCATTTCAGTGAAGAATTCAAATTCCTAAAAACAGCCCCAAGAGTAATGCGGTCGCCAATATAAATTGCGGAACCAATATCAACGGAAACACCTTTCGCTGAATACCCGGCCAGGCTGTGATAGAGATATTTTCCCGTCAATCCCAGAGAAAAATTATCACCAATCGTCTTACTGTAACTGAGCATCAAGGCGCTCTGCAAATCGGAAAAATTCTGAGTCACATAACCGTCCTGGTCCCGCCCTTCGATGTTATCGATGGACAATTGCGCCCAGGCCAGGCCAACACTGCCCCAGGAATTCAGCGGATAACTAAATGCCATATCATAATAATTCCGGTCATATCCCATCTTTGCCAAAGTCGCATTAAAATGCCCGTCATATCCCACCGGGGACTCCTGGAGGAGCAGCATTCCAATCATACCGGGATTTGCAAAAATCGTCGAGGCGTCTTCGGAGCATGCAATCGCCACTCCGCCCATACCAAAGGCTCTTGAACTGTTATTCAGGCTGAGATAGCTGCCCGCATAACCGCCACTCTGCGCATAAATAGTTCCGGCCATCAACCAGACGAGAAACAGAGCATATACTATTTTTAGATGCTTATCTAAGAACCGCCACTTTTCCAATTTTTTGATCTCCTTGACTGGTCTTCACCACAAAATAATAAACACCATTCGCTACAATTTCATTGTCTCCGTTACGACCGTTCCAGCGCATGGTTTTTGTCGGTTTGTTTGCGGGGACCTCTTCCGCTTTATACAAATCGATTACATGATTGCCGACTGCATCATAGAGTATGATATCAACAAAAGTATTATTGGTAAACAGAATATTGAATGTCGTCCCGCTGCCGTCATCGGGGTTGAAGGGATTGGGATAGGTAAAGACATATTCCCCCTTGGGTACTCCCTTGAGAAACATGGGACTTGAATAGTTCGGAATCTCATCATACGCAAAGGCCGTATAATAATAAACCGTGTTGTCTACCAGATTGTCTTCAGTAAAAATCTCATCGGTCCCGTCATATACAACCGTTTCCGTCGTATCGACAGTCTGAATAAATGTGTCTGTGCTGCGGAGAATTATGGTTCCTTCGAAATCCTCATCGTTGGGGTCACGCCAATGCAGCTTTAAGCGTCCCGGGCCGTCTTCCTGAACCTTGAAATCGGAAATCGGATTGGGCGGAAAGGTGTCTGTCGGTGATATAATGGTTTCCAGTGAGTCCCATGTCCCGCTGAAATAGCTCAGGTTGGGGTGGACAAATTTCAGCGAATCCAGCGTGAAAACCGCCCGCCCGCTGTCAATGGCCACAAAGGACACATTAAAAAATGTTCCCGGCGCCGATACAAACCGGCCGGCGCCCAGCAGCACCGCTACCATATACACCATGCTGTCCGAAGTACTGCTGTCGGTTTCTATGCTTTCAGGATGAATGTCCCAGAAAACCGCTCCCTGAAACAGACTACCCGGAGTACCCTCAAGAAACCGGACTTTCTGCTCATCATAATTCAGCCGGATAAATACTGTCCGCATTGAGTCGCCTTGTGAAGCTCCCAGTGTAACCGTAAAGGTATCTGTCTCGCTGACTTCATCGCTGCTCATTCGCATGGTAACATGGGGATTGGTCAGTGCTAATGACAATGACCCTGCTGATAGTAGTGTTAAAATTATGATAAGCGTTTTTTTCATATGGTTATCCGGCATTTGATTATCTCAACAACATTATTTTCCTGATTTTTCCCACTCCCGAACCTCTCAAAACCAGGAAATACATACCACTTGCCACCGCCTGACCGTTTTGATAGCAGCCGTTCCAATGGAATTGATACGAACCGGCGTGATGGAAACGATTCTCCAGAGTGCTTATACAGTTACCACGGATATCAACGATCATCACGCGGTAATTTCCTGCTTTGGATTCGGGAATATTATATGAAATCCGCGTCTCCCCATTGAACGGATTCGGATAATTTTCTAAAATTAAAAAGTCTTTCGCGACGACTGTTTCCACATCGGGAACGACGAACGTGCTTAATGATCTGCAGTTGCTGTCCCGAATATCAACTTCCGCGATCTCAGGTAATGATGGATTCGGACAAAGTTTGGTCAGTCGAATTTCAGCAAATTCACCCTCTCCATTCAACGACTTCCCCAGCGATACAAAGTTCAGGTCAATAATTCCCTTTTCAGCCAAGGCTTCCGGCGCCAGCAGCAATTGATTCTCATTGACGTTTTTAACCCATTCACCGGTTTCAATTGATTCAAATCGAAGTATCTGGGAATCGAAATTCAGTCGCAGATGAGCCGCTTGCAAATCGTTCACATTTTTCATATTTATCCGGATCAATAAATTGCTGGATAACTCTTCAGAAGTCATTTGAATTTTAAGTGATTCCCTGTTCTGTGCGACGATTTTCTGATTGAATGCACCATCATAGGTCCGGCGATAATTGGTTCCCAGCACCATCAGATCGTAAAAATTCGTAGTATCATCGGGACTATATTGAGACGGAGATACCGATTCGGAAGATCCGATATCAAAACGTTTATACCAGCGGCTGCTGGCGGGATTTAACCAGAAATAGTCGGAAAAAAGAGAGATATCTTCCCATGTCACCTGCCCGTCACATATCCCGGCAGCGCTGATCTGGTCGCCGCCGCTGAACGTGTAATCCCCGAGAATATATTTCGCCCAGGCATCAAAGCGATCACTGTTACCACCTGATTCCACATTCGCATAATTTTGCAGATGCTGATAGGCATGATACTGAACTCCCCAGCGATCACGTATATCAATATTCCGGATGAAAATCGGTGATATTCCGGGGCCTATGACATTGAATTTCAGACGGATTACACTACTTGAATCGATGGCTCTGTACTTATTATTCACCAACTCACTACCGCCAATTTCAGCGCTGTATTGAAAAATAGAATATTCAGGATGGTTTTCATCATATAATTCAACCTGCGTTACCGACGTATCCACGTAATACCAGTCGTCCTCATTCCATACATCGCCATACTCAGCAGATTCGAACTCCAGAATCCGGTTATCAAATCCAAATTGAAAAGATGTTGATTTAATGCTTAATTCAATACTGTCGTTGGTTACCGGCAAGAAAATATCCGCATAGAAAGACAGATCATCGATCCGCTGAATTTTACTGGCGGCAGTGCCGTTGATAGACCGGAATGTCGGGTAAAACATATTCAGATTTGAACTGTCATTTTCTGCAGATGTGGCCAACTCGTTTCGAATTGTCACTGGCAGGTTGAGCGCCTGATAACCAAATTCTACAACCGCAAGAGGTTGTTTAACATCATTCGAACCCGCTGGGGTAACATTAAAATCTCCAGTAAATACTTTTATGCTGAACCACTTCCCATACGGACCAGCCCCTGTTGTATCAATTTCAAGATTTTCAGGATCGTCATCCCGCCAGTCATGGACAATTGCCACAACAAACAGCATCCGGTTATCTGCCAGCAACAACGAATCTCCGCCAAAATTAAAACTGATCGAATTCACACTGTCGGACTGATCCGGAATCGTAATTGCCAGCCCGCCGCTAATCAGTGAATCGTCCGCCCCGAAGCTCCGGTTTCCGCGATCCATATACAGTTGAAGTTCATCCACAAACCAGCCAGTAGTGCTATTGGTGATTGGCCATAAACGAAAACCCTTTAAATAATAACTTTTAGGGTCAGCCGGATTATCTGTGGAAAACGTAAAACTTGCAATCGCCATCGTATCGCCGGATGCCAGGTGACGCCACTGGGTAGTAACATTATTCAAAGCATACTGAAAATTCCAGCCGTATTGGGCCTGCGACTCCACAAAAAAGCATAGAACGCTCATCAGAAAAAGTGCTTTATATCCTGAACGGTGTTTCTGCAATCTCCAAATCCGTTTTAACGTAATAAAGTTATTTTAAAGTTTTTTAATAATTCCGTGCCTTCAACCCGGATAAAGTAGATACCGCTGCCGACCGGAATATTCAGATGATTCCGGCCGTTCCAGGCCAGGTGATATTGCCCCGCAGAATGATAATTGTGAGATAATTCCCTGACCAGTTTGCCCTGTAAATCGTAGACTGAAATTCGATAGTTACCACCGCATCCATTGGGAATTGAGTAACTGAGATTTGCAACCGGATTAAAGGGATTGGGATAGCAATCCATCAGAAAATAGCTGGATATTATGGCTGGTACCTGCTGAATATCAATATTCAAAGCGAGCTGCTGACAATTTCGATCTCTCAGATCAACATAATCCAACTGAATCGATCCTGCTTCGAAACCGGTTTTTTCAAAATCAACCGTCAGAAAACGCCCTTCACCGCTGATCGGTTTTACAAGCGCCAGAAAATTAATATCCAAAATGCCCTTTTCCAGCTCTCTGGGAGAATAGAGCAAAATATTTTGAGACGTGGATTCTGTTACCCAATCTCCCAACTTCAATTCTGTCAGCCTGTAATTCACCGGATCAAACGTCAACTTGAGATGCGCGGAAACCAGCTCCGGGATATTCTTCATATCAAGCTTGGCCTGGTAAATGTCCGGTTTGCTGACATTCCCGGCAACATTAAACAGCAGTGCCGGAGTAGCTGTGAACAAAACTGTCTTCTGACTGAAATCACCCTGTAACGTTCGATAATAATTTGTACCAATCACCATCAGATCAAAAAAATTCGTGGTATCATCGGGGCTGAGTTCATCGGGATCATGCGATGCGGAATCACCGACGTCAAAACGGGCGTACCAGCCGGCAGAATCGGCATTCATCCAGATATAATCGGCAAACAGGGTAATGTCATAAAACGGATCAATCAGGCCGTCACACTCTCCATCAATCAGTGACCCTGCATCTCCGGCAAAATCCCCAAGTATCTGTTTCGACCAGGCGTCGTATTTTTCTGCCGTATCATCAGCGTCATTCTGAAGATTTCGGTAACAGTGATAGGGAATGCCCCACTGGTCCAGAATCAGAACATCAGACAAAAAGAGAGGACAAACTCCCGGTTTTAATACCTTGAAATAAAATATTCCCAGAGAATTATTGGCGATATCCACATAATTTCTAGGGCTTAAGGAATTTCCGATAACGACAGATTCAAAGCGAACAACCGAAATACTGGTGTCTCCCGGTAAGGTCGTTTCACCGTAACCGCTTTCCTCCCAGCCGTTGTCCTGATATTGCTTGCCGTCCCAGAGATCACCAAAGGCGATCGAGTCGAGTTCCAGGTACTGGTTATTCCATCCAATCTTAAACGATGCATAGGACAGGCTATCACCGCTCAAATTACCATTATGGGGCAGAAAAACATGCGCCTCAATCGTCAGATCGGTTATTATTTGTGCCTTGCTCTCAACACTGCCATCAAGCGCCCGGTAATTCGAGAAAAACATATTGCTGTCCTCCTCAGCAGTCCTGTTCCGATTATAGATATAGACCGGCAGATTCACTGCCTGTACCGTAAACAATTTCTTTACATCTCCGGACCAGGCATTGGAAGTGCCCGCCGAACTACCATCGGTATGAACAACCACAATATCCCCGCCGGCTTTATCAACGGTTATGCCAAGCTGGGCGCCGTGCTGATCCGTGATTTCCAGATCTTCCTGGTCTTCAGTTCTCCAGTCCTGCACTATCATTGTGACAAAAAAGGTTGTTGTACCAGCATCTAAA
>JAUSPJ010000263.1 GCA_030655795.1 Fidelibacterota bacterium
GCAAAGTCAATGATCTCACTTTTAAAAACCCGGCTGCTTTTTTGATGCTTTCCAATATACTCGGTGATAAAAATGCTAGAGTCAACGAATCCCGCTTGACGGGCGGTATAGACGGCAACCGGCTTTGGGACCGGAATACCGGCATCCATCAGCCAGTGAGTCGCATCCCAGGCTTTTTCGGCTTTGGATTTTGTAAAAGGACTGATAAACGGGGCTTTCGCATCCCGCCAGCCAAAACTTTTAACAACTACTTTCTGGAACCGGCTGCCAATATCCAATTCCAACAGCGCAACAGTATTCGGTCGGCGTTTATACACCTCAATCGCATATTCAATAATCCAACCTTTGTTTTTCAACCCTTCAAACTGATAGCGGCTAATCGAGGGACCGATATACGACGATTTCTTCATTCGCTTTCCTCAACTGATTTTATTAGCTATGATTTATGTGATTCAACAGTGCCGTTTGTATTATTGAATTGAATATCATGCAGATAGCGATATATTCCACCTTTATCCAACAATTCCTGATGGGTTCCCTGTTCCACAATATTACCCTTATCCATCACAATAATTTTATTGGCTGACTGAATTGTTGCGAGGCGATGAGCAATCACAAATACTGTCCGGTCTTTCATTAACCGGTCGATGGCGGACTGGACTTTCAGCTCGGATTCCGTATCCAGCGCTGAAGTTGCCTCGTCCAGGATTAAAACAGGTGGATTTTTCAATAATGCCCGGGCAATTGCAATCCGCTGCGCCTGACCGCCGGATAATCTGGACCCCTGATCACCGATAACTGTTTCATATTTATCGGGAAATTCCACAACAAACTCATGAGCGTTGGCCGCTTTGGCTGCGATGATAACCAACTCCGGATCAGCGTCAGCCATCCCATAGGCAATATTATTGAAAATAGTATCGTTAAATAAAATTGTCTGCTGGGTAACGATTCCCATCAATGAGCGCAGTGATGCCAGTGATACATCGCGAACATCGACACCATCGATAGTTATGCTCCCGCTCTGAATATCATAAAACCGCGGCAATAAGTCCACCAGAGTCGACTTTCCGGCGCCACTATGACCAACAATAGCGACAATCTCACCTTTTTTCAATTCCAGGTTAATATTTTTCAGGACATCGCCATCCAATTTATTGTACTGAAATCCAACGTCCTGATACCTGATTGTCGAATCAAAACTCGTTAGTTCAATTGCATTGGTTTTTTCGGTAATGTCCGGTTTTTCATCCAGGATAGAGAAAACCCGTGTAGCCGAGGCAATGCCTTCCTGAAGATCAACATTGACCATATTCAAAGACCGAATCGGCGTCAGAATCGCGAACAGTAAAATAATAAAACGGATGAAATCTTCGGCTTCAATGCCACTGCCGCTCAATACCTGATTCCCGCCGATCCAGAGCAATATCACGCCTACAAAAACGCTGAAACTTTCGTTGATCGGCGTCGAAATTGCCCTGAGACGACGGCGTTTAAATGTGAGCCGAAAATAATTCAGAGTTTCATTAAAGAACCGGCGCTTTTCAAAAGCTTCCATGGCAAACGCTTTAACTACCCGAATACCACTGATCGTTTCACTTAAAATGGCTGTAATGCCTGCGATTTTTTTGGAAGTCCTGACGGATTTGCGGCGAATACTCTGACCGATTTTTGATATCATAAACATCGTAACCGGCAAAATTATAAAAGCAAGCAACGATAATTGCCAGGAGATAATAAACATCAAGGTAATGAATGTCAGAATATTGATTGGTTCCACTATTAATTTGTCAAAACTGACGGTGAACGCCCGCTGCATGACTCCTACATCATTCAGGACAATGGACATCAGTTCGCCGCCTTTTTTCCGATGAAAATAAGATAGCGACAGCTTATGGAGATGCTCATACAGCTGGTTCCGAATATTCATAATCAATTTCAACTGCACATATCCAAAGGATACACTTTTCAAATAAAAGAAAATATTCTTTATGATAAATGTCAGAATGATGATAATGCAGAGCATTTTTAAAGAGTCGTAAGGACCATCTTTAATGAGTATTTTGTTCGTATAATTTTTTATCCGGGTATTGAGATTAATTTTTTCCTGAATTGTATCTTTAGTATTCTGTTCCTGAACTACCTCCTGGTATTTTTGAGGAAAGATCACATTTACAAACGAAGCGGTCAGCCAGACGGAAGCACTATTAAACATCACAAACAGCAGTGATGAGAGCAGACCGACAGCCAGTATCTTCCAATAAGACTTCATCCATTTTAGCATTCGCAGATATATTTTCATTGGCCTGTCAACAACTTATATTTTATCGTATTGTTATCAAATGAACTCAAGTACCATGTAAATTTAATATTATTCAGTTAGAAATAAAGCAACTTCGTGGTTTTCTGATATTTCCTTTTTTTTATTTCATTATTTAACAGGTCCGTAGGATGAATCGGAAATTCGATAGTTGTCATCGCAAATATGGATGTGGAATAGTTGTGACCTTGATCAAAAATCGATAAGCCTTAGCTTTACTTAACTTTTATACTTGTAATCCAGGGATTTTCTTCAAAATAAAAAAACCACCATTCTGATTTTTCGGGCTAAAACACAATAGTATTTATTGTTTTTCTCGAGAATCCTCTTTAATTTTTTAAGTTTTATAACAAGGCAGAATATCGATGAAGTGGGATAATCTATTGCTACCCTATTTGTCACACCGTGATTCGATTTTTTTTGTACCGGATTCTTTTCATCATTCGAATATTATAAATTGGCAACCGTTATGGCAAGACACATGTCCGGTCTTATCATGGAAGAGGAGAGTAAATAATGTCAAAAGATGAGCGCTTTCAAAAGCGTCGTAAAAACTGGGAAGACACAACGGTCAAGAAAACAACAGACCGCTTTCCGGAAAGAAAGCCGGAGTTCGCAACCAGTTCCTGGATTCCTGCAGATCGAATCGATATACCCGAAAGCGGTGATTTTGACAGTTATTCCGAAAAACTGGGATTTCCCGGTGAATATCCATACACACGCGGCGTTCAGCCAACGATGTACCGGGGCCGCTTCTGGACAATGCGCCAGTATGCCGGATTTGGAACCGCCGAAGAATCCAACGAGCGCTATAAGTTCCTCCTGGAGCAGGGACAAACCGGACTTTCCATCGCTTTTGACCTGCCTACCCAAATTGGTTATGATTCCGATGATCCCGTTGCCGAAGGAGAAGTCGGTAAAGTTGGTGTTGCTATCGACACCATGAAGGACATGGAAATTCTGTTTGATGGAATTCCGCTGGACAAAGTCTCAACGTCAATGACGATTAACGCCCCGGCGGCGGTCCTCCTCGCAATGTACATTGCGGTGGCTGAAAAACAGGGCGTTTCACGTAATAAACTCACCGGCACCATTCAAAATGATATTCTGAAAGAATACATGGCCCGGGGAACCTATATTTTCCCGCCAAAACCTTCCTTGAGATTAATCACTAACATTTTTGAATATTGCAGCGCCGAAGTACCCAAAGGGAATACTATCAGTATCTCCGGTGACCATATCCGGGAAGCCGGTTCTACTGCATTGCAGTAAATCGCTTTCACGCTGGCGGATGGTATCGAATATGTAAAGGCTGCCCTGAAAGCCGGTATGGATATCGACAGTTTTGCCGGTCGCCTGTCATTTTTCTTTAATGCTCACAATGATCTTCTGGAAGAAGTGGCGAAATTCCGCGCGGCCCGCCGTATCTGGGCCAAAGTGATGAAAGAAAAATTCAACGCCCAAAAGCCAACATCTATGATGCTGCGCTTCCATACTCAAACCGGCGGCAGCACGCTAACCGCCCAGCAGCCGGATAACAATATCGTCCGGGTCGCAATTCAGACATTAGCGGCAGTACTTGGAGGCACCCAAAGCCTGCATACCAACTCCCGGGATGAAGCGCTGGGCTTACCAACCGAAGATTCCGTCAGAATCGCCCTGCGTACCCAGCAGATCGTCGCCCATGAATCCGGCGTTACCAATTCGATTGATCCCCTCGCTGGCAGTTATACCATCGAGAAATTAACGGATACAATCGAGGAGCAAGTCTGGCATTACCTGAATAAAATCGAAGATATTGGCGGTATGGTGCGGGCCATTGAAAACGGCTATGTTCAAAAAGAAATTCAGGATGCTGCTTATCGCTATCAACAGGAAGTGGAAAGCGGTGAACGAGTCGTGGTAGGCGTCAATAAATTTACGATAAACGAGAATCAACCGTCAGACATACTGAAAGTTGATCCAAAGCTACGAGACCTGCAGATATGCAAATTATCGGAGCTAAAAAAACAGCGCAATAATGAAAATGTCACTCAAAAACTGACCGAGCTTCGCCTGGCGGCTCAAGATTCGGATAAAAACCTGATGCCGGTCATCGTCACCGCTGTAAAAGAATACGCCACGCTTGGAGAAATTTGTAATATTCTCAGGGAAGAATTTGGCGAATACCAGGAATCTATTGTATTATAGGATATACTATGACGAAAAAAATACGAATTCTCATCGCAAAACCGGGCCTTGATGGCCATGACCGCGGCGCCAAATATGTAGCCCGGGCGCTGAAAGATGCCGGCTACGAAGTCATTTACACTGGAATCCGGCAAACTCCGGATGCCATTGTGAAAACCGCAATTCAGGAAGATGTCGATTTCATCGGGCTCAGCCTGTTGTCCGGGGCTCACAATGAACTGTTTCCAAAAGTCGTTGACCTGTTAAAATTAAAAAATGCCGATGACATCATCATCTTCGGCGGCGGCGTCATTCCGGAAAGCGACATCCCCGGTCTGAAAGAAAAAGGTATTCGGGCAGTTTTTACACCCGGAACACCGATTAAAGACATCATTGCATATATTGAATCGGCCAAATAGCGGACAGAGAGTGCAAAATTTAGCCAATCAGATATTGAAGCAGGATATTCGGGCAATTGCCCGGAGTATCAGCCTGATTGAAAACGAGACCGATATTTCTCAAAAGGAAGCATTAATTGACACACTTCATCCCCACTGCGGGAATGCAATCGTCTGGGGAATCACCGGACCGCCCGGCGCCGGTAAAAGCAGCTTACTGGACCGGTTTATTGAACATTTACGGCAAAGTAATAAAAAAGTCGCTGTCATTGCTGTGGATCCCAGTTCACCCTTCTCCGGTGGCGCGATTTTAGGAGATCGTCTGCGCATGCAGAAACACGCAACCGATGATGGGGTTTTCATCCGCTCAATGGCTTCCCGGGGACATCTGGGCGGTGTTGCCGGCGCTACCGCGGATGCCATCAAAGTTTTTGACGCCGCCGGCTTTGACTATGTGATCATTGAAACTATCGGCGTCGGGCAAACCGAAATCGAAGTCATGGAACTGTCCGACATTGTCTTGCTGGTACTGGTGCCGGGGCTGGGTGACGAAATTCAGGCCATGAAAGCCGGTGTCATGGAAATCGGTGACATTTTCATTATCAATAAAAAAGATCTGGACGGCGCCGACCGTCTTAAAAGTGAAATCGAATATGTTTTAAGTTTAAAGGACAGCATGGAATCCGCTTCAAACCATTCGATCTGCATGACTTCCGCAACTCAAAATGACGGAATCGGTGATGCCCTTGCCCAAATTCATTCATATTTCTCAAGTTTGCACGATGATGGAAGACTGGCCCAAAAACGCAAAGAACGCATTGAAAAAGAATTAAAGCATATCGCCACAACAAAGATCATGGCAAGCGCAAACCGCTTTCTCAATATTGATCAGCGCCTGAACGATTGGGTCGAAGAAGTGTTTCAGAAAAAGGCCAGTCCATATAAATTATTAAACAAGAAAATCGGCGAATTTTTACAGGAGCTAAACTGGCAATGATACGTAAAATAAACCATATCGGAATTGCGGTTTCCAGTCTGGAAGACCATATCCCCTTCTATCGGGATGTGTTGCAATTACATTTCAAAGGAACAGACAAAGTAGCGGAGCAGAAAGTTAAAGTCGCCATGTTTCAGGTGGGAGAAGTTCAGATTGAACTGCTCGAACCTACATCACCGGAGAGTCCCATCGCTAAATTCATTGAGAAAAAAGGTGAGGGCATTCATCATATCGCCTATCAGACCGATGCGATTGAATCTGACATCCGGGGATTCATTTCAAAAAATATCCAGATGATCGATGAAAAACCCCGAAGCGGCGCTCACGACAGCAAAATCGCCTTTCTTCATCCGAAATCATCAGGCAGAGTATTAACCGAAATCTGCCAGGTAAATGAAAAGTGAAAGCAGTTACCAAGCAAAAACCAAGAGTTAACAATCCTGAACATCCTGTTAATCATGTCAATTAATAAAAATAAACATCCTGAACATCATGTAAATCATGTCAATTAATAAAAATGGCTCTTCTGGCCCTAAATCCGAAATAGGATTATGAAAACACCTCGTAAGTGTTTAAATTACATTGTATTAAAAAGATATTTAAA
>JAUSPJ010000065.1 GCA_030655795.1 Fidelibacterota bacterium
TGGGCGAAATTGAAGAGTTAAAGCAATCAAATCCGAAATCTCTCGGAATCCGTATATTTAAAAACAGGCGAAAAGCGCTGACCTACACCAGTGATTTCCGGGAGGAATCGCTTAAAAAATTAGTCAAAAAAACTATTGAAATAGCAACCGTCACCGGCTCCGATGAATACAGCGGTCTCCCTGATAATAA
This sequence comes from Fidelibacterota bacterium, assembly GCA_030655795.1. GTDB lineage: Bacteria > Fidelibacterota > UBA2242 > UBA2242 > UBA2242 > B118-G9. The sequence continues at coordinate 191 of JAUSPJ010000065.1, forward strand.
TTTACTTGGTATCGCCGACGTTAAATTGCCCCAGTACGATCAGAATATTGCTTCTGTCAGCACGGAAAAAAAGATCCAAACACTGAAGGATATGGAAAAAATCGGAATGGATAAAGATCCGCTGATTACGAATTCCGACGGAGCCGGCTGGAATGATTCAAAAGCCCATGTCGTCCTGGCTAACTCTGAGGGATTTTACGGCGAGGAAGATTATACTTCGGTGAACCTGAGTCTTTCCCTTCTGGCTGAAAAGGATGGCGTCAAACAGACCGATTACTGGTCATCTGCAAGCCGCTATCTTGATCGATTGGATTCCATCGAGAAGTTAGCCTCTACAGCTGCCGAACGAACATTGCGTAAACTCGGTGGAAGAAAACCTAAAACCCAGAAAGTACCGGTCGTATTTGATCCGCTTGTAGCCCAAGATTTTTTAAGAATCATTTCTCAAACCGTCGTCGGTGATTCCATTTACAATAAGAATTCATTTCTCGTTGACAAATTAAACGAGTCCATTGCCGTCAAGAATATGACAATTATTGATGATGGTCTGTTGAAATACGGCCTGGGTTCGCGCCTGTTTGACGATGAAGGCCTCCCCAGCCGGAAAAATGTTGTCATCGATAAAGGTGTTTTGAAAACCTATCTTTGCGACTGCTATTCCGCCCGGAAACTGGGATATAAACCAACCGGCTCGGCCACCCGCAGCGTTACATCGAATCCATCCTCAGGTACATCTAATTTCTACATGCAGAACGGAACAATCCCACCGGAGGAGATCATTGCTTCCGTTAAAAACGGGCTTTATTTGACCAGCGTGGATTGGGTCGGCATTAATTATGTAACCGGCGATTATTCCCGCGGCGCTACAGGCCTCTGGATTGAAAACGGTAAACTGACTTATCCGGTACAGGAATTTACCGTGGCCGGTAACATGCTGGAAATGCTGAAAAATATCACCATGATCGGTAACGATCTGGAATTCCGCGGCAGCATCGCAGCCCCCACATTCAAAATGAAAGAGATGACTATCAGCGGGAGCTGATCGTAAGGAGCATATTCTTCTTGTTCAGGGGGAACAAAATCCGCATCCAGGTACGGAGAATGGATAGAAAGACAGATCGGGCAGGAACCGGCGGACAGACTCGCCTGAATAGTCGAACCGTCTGGTTTGACATAATGGAACTTCTACTTAGAGTGGAAATATTATCGAATAAAAATCATTGGCTTTTTCTGAATAATTCTATCATAATTTCTTCTTTTCCAAAGGAATCTTCGATACTTTTTTCCAAATGAGCCGCGATGTCTTTAAGAACAGAACTTAAAGCCCAACTTTTAACGTTTGATGACACGGTATTGTTATATGATGCTCACCTTTCATCTGAGTAGTCAATCTAATATGGCTACCTGTTTGCCGTGAAATTTTATAGCCAAATTTCATTAACAATCTTGATAGCTTCATTCCATTTATGTCTCGTGGAAGTTTCATGCAGGTATGATCTCGTCTTTAACAATATGAAGTCTTATTATACGAGGTTTTTCCGTATCTTCGAAGTGACAATTTACAGCATCCTTAATTGCCTTCTTAAGCTGCACCAGGTTTTCAGCTTGAGTGTAAATAGAGAAACCGAGAGATCTGCTTCATATCCGCCTTCTGGAGACTCTTCAATAAGAAATATGACTTCTTCATTGTTCTTCATAACTGCGCCCCTATTATTGTTATAAAAATCTATTTGCCTTCGATAAACTATATAATACTATTGACAGAATAGCAATTTATTTGTTCTGGAGAATCCGTCCGTATCGATGCTAAGAAAATATATCCCCGAAGCCACTATTCTCACCATTCTGGTTTGCTCCACCCCAATTCATTTGATACGAACCCGCTTCCTGGTTTATAAGTTGTGGTAGGAGCTACTTCGGGAGAAATTTGAAACTTGAAACTTGAAATTTTCTCAAAGAGACCCCTGGGATAATCTGTGCAATCTGTGGTTTCACATTAACGAAACAGCACGATCTTTTGCGTATCCACTGCCCCCTTTGCCTTCATTACAACAAAATAGACACCGCTGGATAAACTGAAACCACTATCATTCGTACCGTCCCATTTAACCGTATAATTACCTTGTGACCGAACTTCATTATTGAGTAATTTTCTCACTTCTCTACCCAGTAAATCCACAATCACTAAATTCACTTCCGCTTCTTCGCCAATGGCATAGGAAATATTCGCTTCAGGATTGAATGGATTTGGATATACCGATTTTAAAGCAAATCCTTCCGGGAGTACAGATTCATCACTTCCCTTTACGGTAACTTTACGAGTCCCGTGATATTCGACAACACCATCAAAACTGACGTCCGCAAGACGATATTTGTATGTCATGCCGGGCTGTACTTTACTGTCCGTATAGCTGTATTCAGTTTTATGGGATACGCTCCCCTGTCCCTGCAACTCCTCGTGGGTCATATAGCTGGCAATCTCTTCCCAATCCGAATTTCGAATTTCGAATTTCGAATTTCTCCTTTCAAGAATAAACCCAAGATTCTCAATCTCGCTCTCGGTCGTCCACTTTAAGAGCACGACGCCGCTCTGAGATACAGCGGTGAAAGACGTGAGTTCTACGGGCAGGGAACTGTCCTTAATCTGTTCATTCATCGCATATCCATCATAGCTGCCGCCGGTGTACTGGGCAAGGGCTAAAACCGGCAGCATGATAAGTCCGAAAAATAACGATAATTTCTTTTGCATTTTAAATCCTTTCTTTTTTTATTGAATATTTTTTTATGCCCACGAAAAACACGAAATAACACGAAAATATTTTTATTATTAATTTAAATTATTTTTTACCTTTATTTGTTGTTACAGAACAAAGCGTTCATATTCTATTTTGGGATAATGTCCATAATTTACAAGCAATCCCAATTTAAATCCGGTCGCATGTAAATACTCAAATTCCGATATAGAGAATATTG
>JAUSPJ010000068.1 GCA_030655795.1 Fidelibacterota bacterium
GTGGGTGACAGGTACCCGGTAATGACTTTCAGGGTCGTCGTTTTTCCGGCGCCGTTGGGACCCAAAAATCCCAGAATTTCGCCGTTTGCGACCGAAAAGGAGATGTCTTCCACGGCTTTGACATCCCCGTAGTGTTTCACCAGATTGCGTACTTCAATCACGATGACCTCCTGTTTAGAAAGGGTTCACGTTTGGTTTTATCGATACAATTATATGCTAAATCCCAGTAAGTGATCATTTCACTTGCCTCAGGTATCATTTTGGCAAATTTGACCAGGTCCAGTCCGTTAAAAAGGGTTTTATATTCCACGTCGATCCCGGTTTCGACATCCAGGTCATGAAAGGTGTTCATGATTTCACGAGTCGTCATTTCCAGAGCTTTTATAAAAAAGCGCCGCTCCAGGTATTCACGCACGATTTCGGATATCTTAAAATAATACTGCCGGGTTTCCGCTTCGGCTTTATGCGGCCGGGATTTCAACTCGTCCAGCTTTCGGAATGCCGTCACATGCGGCGCTTCCAGATAATGTTCATCCAGCGGCGTCGGTGGCTGCTGCATTTTCCAGCGACGATAATAAAACCACCAGCCAAATAAAATGGCGGTAATCAGCAATCCAAAAATGATAACCGTCCACGGTACGATTTTCCGGATGGCGAACGGCGGTTTGATATCCTTCGGTTCGGTTGTTCCCGGCGGAAGTACGGAAATGACATCAACAACAAATTCATCTGTCTGGAAGAGCGGCGATACGGATGAATCGGCGTCATTTACTGCCCGCAATTCCAATACCGGTACAATCACCTTTCCGGTATCGAAAACCGTTAATTCCAGAGACCATTCCTGTTGAAAACCACCTTTGACCTTTTTCGGTTCGGAAATTTTCTGGTCAAGCAATTCCCACTTACCCAGTTTTTCACTCAAAACAGGAAACTCAAATCGGGTACCTGCCGGGTACCGCATAAGCACATTCAGATGAACCCGGTCGCCGATAGTGGCAATCGTTGTACCTACTGATGATTCAAGAGTGACAGATATCGGCTCGGCATTGAGACCAATTAAAAAGAATAATATTAATAAAACTGTTCGACCTGTTTTAAGCAACGCTTCCCTTAACAATATTTAGCGATATCTCCTCTCCCGCATTTTGAAAAACTTCACCAGCGGTTCCACGTAGGATTCACCGGCATCGATTTGGACCAGATCAAGATTCATGGTTTTGGCTTCCTTGGAAAATTTCCGCCGTTTGTCTTCAATATATTCCGAATATAATTTCGTAAAATTCCGATCCAGTGTATTCACCCAGATATCCTCACCGGTTTCTGCGTCCCGCATTTTAATAAGACCAACCGGAGGTAGTTCCTGTTCACGTTTATCCAGCATCTGGATCGCAACCACATCGTGTTTCTGATTCAATACGCGCAGCGGCTTCATAAAATCGTCGTCGTCAAAATCTGACACAACAAACACGATTGACCGGCGTTTGAGCCCTTTCAGCAGGTATTCAAGACCGTTGGAGATATTGGTCTGTATTGATTCGGGTTTAAAATAGAGCAATTCCCGAATCACCCGCAGGACGTGTCCCCGGCCTTTATGTGAAGGAATATATTTTTCAACCTTATCGGTAAAAATCAGCAGACCGACTTTGTCATTATTCTTAATGGCCGAAAATGCCAGCAAAGCGCAAATTTCCGTGGCAATTTCGCTTTTGAATTTTTCCTTTGAGCCAAATGCTCCTGATTTCGATGCATCCACGACCAGCATCACGTTCAGCTCGCGCTCTTCTTCATGAATTTTAACGAAGGGATGGTTGTAGCGGGCCGTGACATTCCAGTCAATCGTACGAATATCATCGCCATACTGATATTCCCGGACTTCGGCAAATTCCATACCCTGCCCCTTAAACACCGAATGATATTCACCGCTGAAGACATCATTGACCAGATGCCTGGTATGCAATTCGATATAGCGGACTTTTTTAAGAATCTCTTTTGGTATCATATCAGTTCATTCGCTCAGATCACGTAAAATTCATTGCCTCATCTCGTTATCTGACAGCAAACTAAAAGAGTAATGCGATTATTACTACGGAACCTCTACCGAATCAATAATGCGACGGATTATCTGTTCAACCGTCACCTCTTCGGCTTCTGCCTCAAAGGTAAGAATAATCCGATGCCTGAGAATATCCCACATCACATCCCGCACATCTTCAGGAGTGACATAGCCCCGGCCTTCAATAAATGCCTTGGCTTTTCCGGCCATTGTCAGATAAATCGACGCCCGTGGTGATGCGCCGATGTAAATCAGGTCGTTTAAATCAGCTAAATTATAGGCTTCCGGCTCACGGGTGGCAAACACAATATCCACAATATATTTATGGATTTTTTCATCGATATAGATCTCATCAACCACTTTTCGGGCCCGGATAATATCTTCGGGATCAATCAACGACTGAACTTCAATAAAATTATCGGAATGGGCCATGCGTTTGATGATTTCCAGTTCTTCTGCCTTGTTGGGATAATTCAGAACAACTTTCAGCATGAACCGGTCCACCTGGGCTTCCGGCAGCGGATAAGTACCCTCCTGCTCAATTGGATTCTGAGTCGCCAGCACCAGAAAGGGATCGTCCAGCTTATGGGTTTTATCACCGATACTGATCTGCCGTTCCTGCATTGCTTCCAGCAATGCCGACTGAACTTTTGCCGGTGACCGGTTAATTTCATCAGCCAGAATGATATTGCTGAAAATCGGCCCCTTTTTGGTCTCAAAGCTGCCTTTCTGCTGATTGTAAATCATCGTACCGATCAGGTCCGCCGGCAGCAGGTCCGGTGTAAACTGGATTCTCCGAAAGGATGTGTTGATAATTTTCGCCAGCGTGCTGACAGTCAACGATTTTGCCAAACCGGGTACGCCTTCCAGGAGTATATGTCCGTTGCATAACAGCCCGATTAACAGGCGCTCCACCATCAGGTCCTGACCGACGATTACCTTGGCCATTTCCTGTTTTAAGGTTTGGACAAAGGTGCTCTCTTTTTGTATTTTTTTATTCAACTCCGAAAGATTGAAACTCATTCTCACACACCAGGTAATTTACTGCCCTTTGGTAATTGTTTGCAGTTGCGGTATCTCATCCAGCGATTTTCCCAGATTCTCGATTTCCCATTGGGCCGACGGAACCAGCATGTGATCGGGATAAAATTCGATGAACTTCTCATAACTGGCTTTGGCACGGTCATAATCATTTAAATCGTTGGCGTAAATGTAGCCGATCATAAAACTGGCATTCGGTGTTTTCGGGTCCGCAGAATATTGCTCTAAAATCCGTTTGTAGGATTCAATGGATTTAGGAAAATCGTTCAGATTGTTTTTATACACCTCAGCCACGGCAAAAAGCGCCCGTATGGCCAGCGTATCCTGCGGAAAACGCTTTACAATCTTCTGATAATAGGCGATCGATTCCTCATACTTTTTGTTGTTAAAGGATTCTCTGCCCAAATCCCAGTAGCCTTCAGCCGTCTTGACCGTATCCCTCGAACAATTGGCAAACATAATCATCAGTAATACCAGAACGGCAGTTGTTAATTTTTTCCCCATCGTTGTGACCTCCTTTAGCGTTCTTAATTGTGACTTTTCAATCGTCGTATAATATATTTAATTTTGTCGTCCATACAAAGCAGAAATCCAAACTCAAATTATACCATTATACCGGTTTATTGTTCCCTTCAATCAACTTCTTACAAACCGAATTGTTCCGTCGGCTACTTCAATAGCAATTTCATCACCCGGATTAGACTTCCCCAATCAAATGACAACATAACTACTCCTGTTTTTAAAACGCATAAGGAATTGAAAATTGCCATTGATAGGGTTGATCTTTTTTCCCCAGTATCTTCGCAATGTCAATCCTTATCGGCCCTAATGGGGTGGCAATTGTCAGGCCAAATCCGGTATCCCAGCGATATGTCGTATTTAACAATGCCGGAATGTCAGAAGCAAGGTTCCCGCCATCGATAAAGACTTCGCCACCGAGAATCCAGATTAGCGGAAAACGAATTTCCGCGTTGGTCAAGACTTTTACATTCCCGCCGTCTGTAACGAAATCGTTGTATCTCCACCCTCGCAGACTCGATCCGCCACCCAGATAAAATTTTGCATAATTAGGAGTGCTTTTCTCCCCCAGAGATTTTTGATATCCCAATTTTCCACGATATGCAAATACTATTTTTCTCCACAGCGGGAAATATTGGCTGAACGATGTTTCAGACCAGTAATAATCCTGGGTTCCACCCAGAATCGTCCCGACAATTTTCCCGTCAAAGGTAAAGACCGTTCCTTTTGTAGGAAACAGGAAATTGTCGCGGTAATCCCGGCGTACCTGGAACGTAAACGCCCGCTCATTATCCCCGGTTTCATCGGTCCAAGTTACCTTTTGAATAACAAAACCCACACTGGCAAAAAATCGTCTGTCCGGTTGGTATATCAGAGCGGTTTTCTCGCCATATTTCGTTTGGGGCTTGCCAGCGACAAGCTCATTTTCATAAAACAGCTGAAAGGAAGTTGACGACCGGAATCCAAGCAACCAGGGTTCAAGATAAGTTATCGAAGCACTGGTTGCGGGACGGCTGAAAATATTGGTAAAATTAACCGATAGCCCCGTATTCAAGCTCAATCGACTGCCCCTGCCGGCGATATTGCGGTGCAGCCATTCACCATTCAGTGAAAGGGATGTGTATTCATCACTACCTTCAGCAATTCCCTTTTCCTGCCCAAAACCCACACTGCCACCCAGATAGCGCATATCCAGTTCCCGGACATCCACCAATAGATTCAGGATATGTTTTGCCGTATCAACCTCAGAAAATCGAACGTTCACACTGGAAAACAACCCGGTCTCAAATATATGTTTTTTTGACAGGTCGATCTTTTTTTGTGAATAAAGATCTCCCGGTTTTAACAATATTTCCCGCTCAATCGGTCTGTTTTTGACCAATTTATTATTCATGATCTTAACGGCGCCAATTTTCATCGTTGGATTCTCGGTGATGTGAATAAACAGGTGGATTCCACTGTTTACATCCACAGAATCTTGAATAGAGGCAAGTGGTTTTCCATTATTTGCATATTCCGTTTTTAATAATTTAATGCCCTCGCGGATTTTTATCGGGTTATACGGTTTATCCAGCTTATGGTCAAGGATCACGAGAATTTCATCATCGGACAGGGATGTATTTCCATCGATATCAATTTGCTCAAGAAAGTATTGACGTCCCTCGGTGATAAAGTAAT
>JAUSPJ010000069.1 GCA_030655795.1 Fidelibacterota bacterium
ACATAATCGCTGGAAATATGAATCAGTTTACAGCCGCTTCCGGGCATCGCAGATAACAAATTTCGAACGCCGCCGGCATTGATGCTCCAGGCGGTTTGGCGATTGATTTCGGAACCGTCCACATCGGTATAGGCGGCACAATTTATGATCAGTTCCGGTTGAATGTGATCGACGATATTTTTCACGATCTTTTGGTCGACAATATCCAATTTTTGATAAACTCCCGAACCGTCGTATTCCAAGCTGTCCTGCAGATCGCAGGCAGCTATCGTATGGACCTTGGATAAGATCTTGACGCACTCTTCACCGAGCATTCCGTTTGCGCCGGTAATCAGAATATTCATAGGTTTATAATTTAGACCCTTTTTTGTGAAATTCGTCGAGCTTGCTCCGTAAGGTTTGGTCGTTTAAGGCCAGTATTTTAGCCGCATAGACCACCGCATTAATGACGCCCGCTTTGCCAATCGCCATCGTCGCCACCGGAATTCCTTTGGGCATCTGAACAATCGACAGCAACGCATCTATTCCGTTTAACGATGACGCATTCAGGGGTACACCGATGACCGGCAGATTTGTAATCGCGGCAACGACTCCCGGCAGGTGCGCGGCCATCCCGGCACAGGCGATAATGACCCGGGTTCCATCCCTCTCGGATTGTTGCACATAATCCACCAGTTCGTCATGCTGCCGGTGAGCGGATAACACCTGTATATCGTGGTCAAGATTAAAAAATTCCAGGTACGGTTTGGCCGATTCCAGAACCGCTAAATCCGAGCTACTTCCCACAATTATTGCTATTTTCGACATTTCCTCACTAACTCCAAATGAATTTACATGCCCCTGCATCAATAGGCAATTGTTTATTCTGCCCTTGACCGGTTCGGGTTGTCAGTTAGTTTTCCTTACCCACAGTGTGGAAGGTCCGGGCCATTATCTCCATCTGCCGGATATAATTCACGGTTTTCTCTCCCGGTGAGTACACCAGCATATCGATTACATAGGTTCTGTCACTTTTCTGATCGTAAAAGGCATAGCTCATAAACGGTCCGCCCCGCGCCTCTTCCTCATGATACCAGAGCCCCCACATGCGCAATGCGTTCCAACCACTGAGTTCAACAAATTTATGTCCCAGAAACCGTTTCTCGGTTTTAATCTGACCGTAAAGACTGCCAATCGCCTCCCGTTTCTGGAAGAGCCCGTTGGCGGTCAGCCATTCGGTCTTGATACCTTGCTCCCAGGATACCGAAATCCAGCGATAGGGCAATGCCCGGCCCAGCCAGACAAAATTCCGCTTGGGATATTCGTGAATAATCTGGTAATCGCTGGGCATCCGCATGGTCCACCCGTATTTATTGCCCAGTTTCCGGGACAGGTCTTTCTGTTCATAACGACCAAATAAAAACCGCGATTGCCGTTCGATGTATTTCTGATCGATTTTTGAATATAGCCAGCCCTGTCGCTCCATAATAAAATCCGACAGTTTATCCATATCATAGCCTGCAGCAATAATCAGCGTCTGCACATCCTGCCAGGTATTGGGCAGCGCAAAAAGCGCGACGGTATCCTGCCTGATCGACGCCAGCCGGTCTTCGCTCAGCAATCCCTTAACTAGCCGACTGGCTACATCGTTTTTATTCATATCAGCTACAACGATTGTATGGGGATAATAAAGAAACTCCTTGAGTTGGTTCAGCGGGCGCCAGCTGGTCAGATAGTAATGCTGGAACTCCGGTGTCCGAATCCCGAACGAAAAAGTCGTATCGATCGCCGTCTGAACCTGTTCCCTGACCGCATCCGAAGCCAGTATATAGACCACATCGGACGGGCCTTTGGCCATGCGCTTGCCCCCGCAACCGGATAATACTGCGACAATCAGCAGTAAGATAACCGGATTTTTTTTCATTTACTCTGCTCCTCTGGGATGACTGTCAAAACACGCCGGAAATTATAGTGAAATCACCGAAAAACCAAAGCTTTCCACTACTCGCCCCATTCCAGGTCCACCAGCCGTTCTTTTATGGATACCGAGGCGATTTTCACCATCACTTTATCCCCCAGGCGGAAGGTCCGCTTGTTGCGTTGGCCTTTCAGGGTGTGATTCAGTTGATCGAAAACATAGTAATCGTCGTTCAGTGTCCGCACGTGCACCAGCCCTTCAACAAGGTAATCGGAAATCTCCACGAAGAAGCCGAATTCCATGACGCCGGTAACGATGCCCGAGTACCAATTGCCGACCTTATTTGCCAAAAACCGGATCTGTTTGACTTTGATATAGGCCCGTTCAATCTGCATGGCCCGAATCTCATTCTCGGTGGACAGTTCTGCCGTCCGCGGCAAGGAATGTCGGAAATAGGCCTTATCTTCCGGTGATACGGATTTGGAGTACAGTTTGATCAATCGGTGCACCATCAGATCAGGATAGCGGCGGATCGGCGACGTGAAATGGGTATAATACTGAAACGCCAATCCGAAGTGCCCCAGGGCTTTTACGGAATACTGGGCTTTCGACATGGACCGCAGGGCAATCTGCTCGATGAACAGTTTAAAGGGCAGGGATTCGATTTCCAGCAGAATCTTCCGAATATCGTTCGGAGTAACCGGATCGGGCCGCCGGTAATCCAATCCCAGGCGGCGCAATAAATCATAAAGATTGTCAATGGCTTCCTCGGTTGGCGCCGGGTGGACCCGGTAGATAAACGGCAGTTTCTCTTTCCTGCGTTGGACAGCAATCCACTCCGCAACCATCCGGTTTGCCATTAGCATAAATTCCTCAACCAGGCGGTGACTATCCAGGCGTTCTGAGGGTTTGATCTCCACGGGGATACCGTCTTCACCGATCTTGAAAATCGGTTCGGGAATATCAAAATCGATACTGCCGGCTTCAAAGCGTTTCGTCCGCAGCAACATACTCAGTTGATGCAATTTCAGGATCGTTTCACAATGGGGCCCGCTTTTCCGGTCAATAATCTCCTGAACTTCCTGGTAATTAAAGCGCTGAACCGAGCGGATGATGCTCGGAGAGATTCGATAATCAAGCACTATCCCCACTTGATCGATGGTCATGATCATCGACATGGTCAATTTATCTTTGTCCGGTTCCAGGGAACAGATTTCATTGCTGATCCGCTCCGGCAGCATCGGTACAACCGTATCTCCCAGGTAAATGCTCGTGCTCCGGTTGCGCGCTTCCCGGTCCAGAGCCGTTCCGGCCTGAACATAATGACTGACATCGGCGATATGAACGCCCAGTTTCCAGTTGCCGCCGGTTAATTGTTCCAGTGAGACCGCATCGTCAAAATCCTTAGCCGTGACGGGATCAATGGTGAAAATCTCCCAATCCCGCAGATCAAGCCGGTTTTTGATAATGTCATCGGAAATATCACTTTTTATCTGTTTCACTTCCTTAATGACAGACTTTGGAAATTCGGGCGATACGTGAAACATTTTCAGAATAATCGGCACATCGTCGTGGGGATTTTCAGGAGTTCCCAGTATCTGCTTAATTTCCGCCAGGGGATCGGTTTTCACATTCTCCCAAACCAGGTTTTGCAGTTCCACCATCTGCCCGTTTTTCATTCCCTCTGCTTCATTTTGAATAATGATTGAAACCGGCGGCGCCGGCATCTCGGGAATGACAACCCACCGCTGTTGACGTCGGGTAAGCGTTCCGAAAATCGGATTTTTCGAGCGTTCGATAATGCGGAGTACCCGGCCTTCCGGATTTTTGCCGGTCTGTTTGCGGGATTTCTCAACAAGCACCGTATCGCCCTGAAACGCCGTCTGAGTATCGTAACTGCCGACAAAAATATCAGTACCCTCTTCGACACCAACGAATGCAAATCCCCGGCTGGAAAAGGAAATTGTTCCCACAATCTGCTGTCCGCTGTCGGAAACAGAATAACAGTTTTTCGGATGCCGTTCGATCTTCCCGGCATCGGCCATTTCGCGGAGGATTTCTTTAAATTGAGGGTAATTTCCGCTGCTGATATTCAGCGCTTTGGCAATCTTCCGCTGCTTGAACACCATGCCCTTTTGTTTTCTTAAAAATGTGAGAATTTTTTCATCTGACTGTTGATTTGATTTCATCATTAAAACCTGCTGATTAAGCGAATGTGAATTTTCGCTGTTGAAAATGTATCCCCTTCTCCGAATCCGTAATCAAGCCCGATAATGCCCATCCGCGACGCGAGGCGGATACCGATTCCGTAGCTGTAAGGATAATCGGAGATTGTTATTCCGTCCTCGACCCGGCGATAATAACCCTGATCGAAAAAACAGATAAAAGCTGCTGAGTTCCCCGATCAGGCGGCGAAGTTCCAGTGAGCCCCAGGCAATCCGGCTGCCGCGGAAAAAGTCGTTTGGATAGCCTCTCAGGTTTCCAGCGCCGCCAAACCAGAACTGTTCCGCATAGCCCGGTTCTTCTCCAGAGAGCCATTTTGCCCTGGCATTCATTTTGACCGCGATTATCAATTCTTTTTTCAATGGAATAAATCCCGCTGACTCCAGCTGTATTTCCGACCGGGTAATTGTCTCCAAAGAATCCCGCTTCTGAATTCCTGCCGCGAAACCGGTATTTATTAAATACCCCCTTGACGGATTATAGACATTGTCCCGGCGATCGATTGAATAATTCAGTCCGGCGGCATCGGTTCTTGTATTGAAAAGACCGAGCAGTTCGCGGCCACCCGGCGTAGGAATTGTGGATTCGCGGTTCAGGGTCAATTCCATACTACCGAATTTAGTCGAATAAAAACCGCTTCCTATTCCAAAATTGCGAATGACTACCAGCGTATCCCGCAACATCTGTTCAAAATTTGCTATACCATAGAGATTGGTTTTCCAGATCCACGGCTCCATGTAATTCAATTTCATCTGCTGAGAATACCGGTTGGTTTTCGACCAATATAGATATAACTGTCGTCCCGTTCCAGATAAATTATGAAATTTCAAATCCAGTTCGCCGGTAAAATAGCCCTTGCTGTTGTAGGTTTCCGGCACATACCCGGCGACGCCGATAAACTCATTGTCCTGAAGTTCCCGGATCGAGACCAGAATTCCCATCTGTCCGTCTTTTGTTTGTACAATTTCGTTGGCCTGGTTCACCGTCAAATAGGGAAAACGCCGCAACGACCGAATAATTTGCTGTTCCTGCCGTTTTGTGTAAATGGTCCCGTACCTCGGTTTGACGGTTCTGTTCAGTACCTGATTTTTTGTTTTTACAACACCCTGGAAAATAATCGTATCAATCCGGGTGATCTCGCCCCAATCCAGCCGAAGGCGGGGATTTAAATATCTCCCATCGGCACCGACACTCGGTTGCACCGACTCTAATAATAACATTGGAAAATGGTAGCCCTGTCGTGGCGGAATGCGCAAAAGATTATCGCTTAAAACTTTGTAATTATCCTCAGAAACTGCCTTCTTTACATATTCCTGCCGAATCGCATCGAAATAGCGTTCACCAGGTTGAGTCGATTGAATTTCTATACTGCCGAACTGAAGCGAATCTGTTACAGTGGCTTGCTCATTAGCAAAGGAATACCCAGCACTGAGAATTACTCCTGCCATTACAATCAATCCGGCGATATATTTCCCGATTCTGTTCATTAAAACAGCGCCCTGATTTCGCCGCCGCCCAGGTGATAAACATCCCGGTCCGGCTCGTTCCAGCCTTCGTAATTCAGCCTCAGGCTCAGATTGCGTCCGAGTCGGTACTCCGCGGAAACACCCCAACCGTAGGTATTGCCTTCTTTCCGACCGTTGCTCATCTCCCAGGGAATCGCTGAACCTTCGGGTGTAACCGAAACCCGGTCGATTTCCAAAAAGGCTTTCCAGCGCCCCTTGTTTTGAACTTTGCGCTCGTAGCTGTTGCGAATTCCCAGCAATAAGGCTTCAATCGCATCATCGCTCTGATCCATGTCGTAGCTGCTTTTCAATTCACATTCATACAGATGGACAATATTCCAGAGATAGGAAAAAGTGTTTTCAAGCCGATACGCCCGGATATCCCGGTTTCGTAAACCATTAAACTCCGACTCACGGAAAGTATATTTTGAAGCAAACTCCGATTCCAGTCTCAGTTTACCGATGAAATTGCCTTTATATCTCAGTGAAGTCTCCCGAATGATGGAATTTTCCGATCCCCGGACATCCAATTGACTGATTGTGTTATTATCCAGATACCGAAACCGCAAATTCGATTTCCGTTGCTCAAAGTAGTACAAAACATCCTGTTGAAAGGTCCGGTTGAAATATGCCCAGCGATCGTCAATACTGGCTTTGTCAATCGCCAGAATTCCCAGTGGATTGCTGTCGCTCTGAATCTGCTGTTGCAGGCGGATGTCGGTCAATGCGGTCAGCCTGGTGGGAAACTTCCAGGGAATCTTTCCGCGCAAATGCCGACCATTCAATTGTAAACGCACCCCATTCCGGATACTGGTCACGGGTTCTTTGATTTGCGACGGAACAATCCGCAGAATATAATCGCCGTTGGGATGAGGCACATAATCAGAATATGTGGAATCGTAAGTGTACTGTCCCTCACCTTCGCCAACATAATAATACTGATACTCCTTTTTAACCGTCCGTTCCTCTTCGATCTTCATGGTTGTTTCCAGGGAGTATGGCAATTTCCGGGGCTGCTGTTTCAGCATGACATCCATGAGCTGCACTTCCTGGTTGGGTGATGCATCGACATCATAGTACTCCTTAATACGATAGGTGTACGAGAAGCGGCTGGAAAAGGTTTTCCAGTCGTTTATCTGGCCGCTGAAGGCAAAATTTTGGGACGAACTGGATTGAACCCAATTTCCATCAACTAAATCGTTATCGTCCCGGAAATAGGTTTCAACCCGACCCGAAAACTTCCGGGAACCATTTACTTCCACACCGTAGCGCTGCTCCAGGAATTGAAAATTGCTGAGATTGTCGCTAGCCCCAGTTCGTTCTTCGGAGTATAGTTCGGTAAACGGTTTGACATCTTTTACATTCAATCGCAACAGAAGACGCTGTCGCAGCCAATCGGATGAAACGGCGGTCAGGTTGCGTTGTATCCGCTCCTGGGAGAGTTCAAGCCGGTCTATCCATTTATACTGCAATGAACTGCTGATTTTGTAGCGGTTGGCATCGATGCTGTTGCGATTATAGGAACCCAGATCGAGATTCAGATTCACAATTTCATTCACATTGAGATTCAGGCCAGCCTCCATCACCTGCTCACCCTGGGTCGAGTCGGAGGACAAATCCCATTTCCGCCGGTATTCCACCTCCTGTATGCGATCGATCGGCTCAAAGCGCTCACCGATTTTCCGGTAATTGAGTTTCACGCCGGCTTTACTGCGTTGTGTTAATGGAATGCCAATATCCGTATTAATGCTCAATGCCAGGTCGCGGTTATTATCATCTTCGAGATTTGAGAAGGTGTTACGGTCAAAATCCGAACCGGCCAATTCCGATGTCACGGACACATTTTTCGACGGCTGCCATTGACCTGAGAAGTGGTACAGACGCTGTGAAGTCGGCAGTTTTAACGGTTTCACCGGCAGGTAAACGGCCTCTTCAATTTCCGACTTCGGGACTGTGGGATCGGTTTTATCAACATATTTAAAATAATAAGAATCGGCGGTATATACTTTCCGGTATGCCCCTTTTTCGCCCACATTATAAAACGATGCCGAATGAGTTCCGCCGCTTCCCGTAAAGACCAGGATTGAATCATTCGTGTCATAGTAATAGACACCCGCACTGTCTACAATAATCGTGCTCTGAAAAGCATCCTCGATATTGTCACCCAGGGTTTTCAAATGAGCAATATCATCGTCACTCAAGGTAAGTTCGATAGGATTGTCCCTGTCATCGGTTTCACTGATCATTCCGGCGGTCAATTTCAGTTTGCCCTCTGCTAATGCTGTTGTATTCCGGGCAATCCAGATATTTTTTTGATAGATCAGGTTCGAGTACTGAAAATCCACGGAAATCCGGGAATCCGATGTAATCAGCCGATAGGGTGTAAAGGTTATTTCACCGGTGGAATAATCGATAACATAGTCGCTGTTCTCACCACGTCTCATCGGCTCGCTGTTGATCCAAACTTTTTCCGTACCCGCCAGAACAATAATCGCCGTTTCACCCTCTTTCCCGACTAATTGATAAGGCCCCTGGTTGGCTTCTTCGCCATTGAAATAATTACTGGTATATTGTCCTTTCGTGACCGCGCCGCTGAGCTGGGTCCGGTAATTCGGACGATCACTTTCAATCAGAACGCCTTGCAGTTTGCGCTGATAGTTACTCAACGTAGCGGACCGATTGGAAAACTCATAATCACCAAAGGTAATGGACTCATGAGGCATTCGAACCTGGATAAACACCTTATCGATTTCTTCAATGGTCTGAGTGTTGCCCTCGGGCTGAATTGGAATATTCTGGTCCGACAGAGTGCCAACAATCGAAATGTCCTCGCTGATATTCCCCTGCAATTCAAGATTCAGTCCCGACTGCAGTGACATCCCGCTGTTTGATCGGAGCGATACACCCCGGTAAATGGTTCCGGACTTCAGAAAATCGTAATCCCCGATTTGTGCTGGTTTTTGAGTAATGACAGATGCCGTCTCCTTCTCAGAATCCGGAGCAGGCGGGATATAAATTCGGGGCGGCGGATTCAGGATTTGCTGGCGGGGCAGTTTTAAGTTAATATATTCGTAGCGGGCGTAAATAGTCAACATATCGGCATTCCCGATCGTCCCATGAATCACACCATTCATCGCATCAACCCGAATGCCGCCGGTGGAAATGCTGTCACCACTATCCGAAATCAGGATAAGTGTCTCTGGAAAAATAAGCTTTTTGGACAGTTGAATCAGGGAATCACCAGGCGCTATCGTCAGTGTATCCGTCTGCCAGTTGGCTATTGACATTATCGGAATTGCCAGCCAACATACAGTCAGAAAGCGAAGCGGATAATCTTTAATCCTTAAATTTCGAATAAATAAGTTCCTGTTTTATTTTTTCTCACTGCGGAACAGTTGGCTGCAGATAAATATGCGACCGTCTGAAGACAGGAGGTATAATTGATTGTTTCGATACGACATTGATACAAAATAGGCCGATTTCGGCAGGCCATCGATAAGCAGAGCCGACCAGCGTTTTTGAGCGGCTGAATACATCATTAATTCCGGTTCTTTACGCAATGCCACGATGATATCGTTGCCTACCGGAACCATCGCTAAAATTCGGGATTCTGCCGGAACTTTCAACCGGTTTACCGGAGTGCCGAAGCGATCAAATTGCAAAATCCGGCCACCTGTTTCCAGAACATTCAAAATCCCGGCCTCATTCATGCGGATCAGCATCGGATCAGAGAGCGCATAACTATCGTATTCGATTCCGGCAAAGCTCGTGATATTATTCCGGCTCAGGTTCAGTCGAATGATCTCGGCATTTTCATCGGACAGGATAAAGATTTCACCCAGGTTTGTCAGAACGACAGATCGCGGATAGGATATTTCAAAATCACTGTTTGGATCGGGATAAGTAGTAAGGTAATTCAAATCCCGGTCAAAGCGGACAATCCGGTGATTGTTGTAATCCGCCACAAGCAGATTCAACCCCGATGAAATATTGATATCCATGGGCGTATCGAACCGGCCTTCTTTCCAGCCGAATCCGCCGTTAACATTCTGCAGCTCGCCTTTCGAATTCAGACGATAAATCTCCTGGCCTTTGCTCTCCAGCAAATAGATATCGCCAAATTGTGAAACCGTCAGAGAACTGAACTGAGCCGATTTTGGGACGGGTGCCGGTTTGACCTCCCGCTCAAGTACAAACTGCCCGAACGCGACAGTACCCGCGATTAACAAAAGGACAACTAATTTTGATTTCATCATGGTTTTCATTATACGACACACCTGTAAAATTGTTTAACCCTGACAAAATAAACAAAAACAGGGAATAAGTAAATTTGATTCAGTGATTAACCCTACTACGTAACTTGTCCCAAAGGGAATCTTCGATAAAATTTAATATACCAAATGTAGCCTGCCCGTCCCAAAGGGAATCTTCGATAAAGACGAGCCAGGCGGGGTCAGGCGGGTTGGAACTATATCAGGCATTTGCCTGATCTCCTATCTCAAAGAGATGTCTACGACAAATGACGTTGTAGGGTTAACTGAAATATTTTTCAACTTTCGTGATCATCGTCGGTTTCATAAAAATAACAACTTTATCGCCGACATCGATCCGGGTGTTACCATGCGGAATAATGACAGAAGATTCCCGGATGATTGCGCCAATGATCATATCCGCCGGCAGTTTCAAGTCTTTCAGCGGGCGACCAGTAATTGCGCTGTTCGGCTTCGGTTCCATTTCGATGGCTTCGGCGTCAATATCTTCGAACAGCGACACGGCAATCACATTACCACGCCGGATATATTTCATGATGGCATTGACGGTTGCGATATTCTTACTGACGACAGCGTCCATCCCGATCCGATTCATGATCGGCATATATT
>JAUSPJ010000070.1 GCA_030655795.1 Fidelibacterota bacterium
ATCAGTCAAACGTGATAATGTGACATCTTGAAAGGAAGTATAAAAATCATCTAGAATTAAGGCTTTCTCAAATGAGAGTTTGCTGATTGGAGATGGAACAATTTCATTAACAATTGATTCAATACTCTGGTTATTTTTGTATAATACAGACCATTTCTGAACTTCCCTATTTGATACCTTGTTATTTCTGATTAATTGAAATGTTATTATTGATAGAGCTATAATCGATGCAAGAATTATGATTAAGAGAATTGATATTATGTAGAATTCGATAGCCATCAATATTACCTTCTTTCTAAAAAGATTTTTCAATAGCAAAAAACATAACGATTGAGAGCTGAGAAACAGTGTGAAAAAATTTTCTCAACTTAATAATTATCTGTGTTCTTCAATTACATTGATTAATTTTAATTTCATACCTTTGCTAATTGGATAATTATTAATTTTCTTTATTATTTCTTCTTCGGTTAAACCATCTTCTTTTAACTTGCCTAGTACAGCTCTATATATTCTTTCAAATCCATATTTTGCTATACCGTTTGAGATTAATACTAAAAGGCCTAATAATGCAATTCCTCCTAACATACCGAATGGACCACCAAGGGCCGCTAAGGCAGTTGTTAGAGCAGCGGCACCAGTATATCCAGTAGCAGAAATCGCTATTAGTAAAACTAATCCTGGAATGCCTAAAGCAACAATTTTTTCTACTAGTTTATCCATTACTATTTCCTCCTTGTTTAGTTACTATTTTATAGCCTTAACATTGTCAATACATGGAAATTGTTTTCATCTATCGGCCTTATAGCAGTCAAAATATTCCACATATTGCCTCGATATTTATCAAAATACGGAAATATTTCCATGTTTTAAATGTATTTTAGCGTATCATGTAAATCAAGGGAAAATATCATTTTTTTTCTGGCCGCAAGGCTCTTGCTCTACAACTGATATAATCCGTCCCGGAGCACCGGAACGAGAATGAAAAATCAATCGTTTTAGAGTTTATTGTAATCTCTCTGTTATTCATCCCATATTCTCTATTTCCAAATCTGAAATCTGAAATTATTCGACCGGTTCCCACTCCGCAATGGTTTCTATTTCCACTTTTGTCTGTGGTTCGGTCGTCCAGAATTCATTCGCATTATAGGTCCAGCCCATGGTCTCTGATCCGCCGCCGCTCTCCGTTGTAATTAAAAACCGATTGGCCAGATGCCCGAAGTAATTCGCCTGGTCCCTGGGCAGTTCCTGGTCCCCGCCGCTGGGATCCACCGGAATCCAGCCGTAATTCGGCAGATAAATCTCCACCCAGCGATGAAACACATCATCCATACTTGCGTCATCATTGCGCACGACGACCGAGCCCACATAGCGCACCGGCAGGCCGGCTGCCCGGCACATGGCAATGTAGACAAAGGCATACTCCGAACAGGAGCCGTTGCCACGGGCTAAAACCGTCGGCGCTGTATTCCAGCCGCCAACCATCTCGTAATACATGTTTTCGATCAGGTAATTGAAAATCTTGCGGGCAATCCAATAGGGATTTTTCTCCTCGCCGACACACTTATCCAGGGCCTTCCGGATAGCCGGATGGTCAATCTGATATTTCTCATTATTTTCAAGATATAGCGCTGTAATGTCTTGGGGAATATCTTTCAGCGAACCGACTTGATCGGGAAAGATAAAATAGCGGGTTTCCCAAATCGTTGCATCGGTCACCGAAATAAATTCCTGAATCGCCTGGGCTTTCAGGTTTTCCGAATGAAGCACCGCCGTCTGCTGGCCCCATTTGTCCGTCACAATCTTTGAATAATTGGGCGTGTATACAATTTCGCCGTTGATGTGCTGGTTGTCGCGGTTGATCGGGATCGGCAAATGGACGTCGGAGGTTTTGACAGCATTGGGTCCGAAATTTTTCATCTGGTGGGTAATTGTTACTTTCGCGTGGCGCTCGTTGGTACGAACAAAACGTTCATTGTCCCGGATTTTCAATTGATACAGCTTGTCGTTCTGGTAATCCACCGCCCAGAGAAATTTCCCGTCAAACGCCAGTCCCCGCGTAAATGGCCCCGGCGCCTCGGCAATCAACAGTACGCAGCCGCTTTCAGGATCGACCATGTGGATCTCATCGGCGACCCGATCGGATATCCACAGATACGTACCATCAAAGCAGAGGCCCCGCGGGTCCTTGGCCGGCGATTTAAATTCCCGGATTGTCGTGCCGTCATCGGGACTGAATTGAATGATCTTATCGGAAATATTATCGGCACACCAAAGATATTTGCCGTCCCAGGCCAATCCACGGGGACTGCCTTCGGGAGCATCAACAACTTTGAGAATTATTCCTGTTTTGGGATCAATTTTAAAAATTTTCTGCTCTTTCCAGTCTGAATTCCAAAGCGCTTCGCCGTCCCAGGCCAGCCCCATCGGCCAGTAGGCCGGCGAGTCGAGAGACCTGATCACCTTCCCGTTTTTCGGATTAATGCAATACAGTTTATCGGTTTTTCGATCGGCCAGCCAGAGATGCTTACCGTCATAAGTCAATCCGGTAGGACAGGTACCGGGTAAATCAAATTCCCTGACAATTTCTCCGGGAAAAGCAAATATACCCGTCATTAAACCAATCAAAACACATACGAAAATGATACTTCTGTTCATTTTATTTGTCCTTGAATTTGTCTTTATTTTGGTGTTTACGTGTCAATAGCCGTCAGATAAAAATCATTTCAGCAAAGAATTCAATCCGTGCAGGTACGGTTCTGCTCCTGCTCCGATAAATCGTGCTGTTACAACGTCTTTTATAACCGATTTGGAAAACGTCTCTTCGGAAAATGGAAATTCTTCAACACAGACTTCGACCGTTGGAATTTGTAGAATTCCAAGTAATTCCCGCAGACTGAACGCGGTTCGTGCCAGCGGGCCCGGATTGATCAGAATTCCTGAAATTTCATTCCGGTTCCGGCTGATGGTTTTCAGAATACGTTCTTCATCATAAAATTGATATATTTTTAGTTCAACGCCGGCAGCCCCGGCTTCTTTTCGGAGCGTCTTGTTCAGCTTGTCCAAGGTTAATCGCGCACCAGCTTTTACAGACACTTTTCCAAGCAGGGGCATATTGGGACCGTGAAATACTACTATTTTCATAACTGAAAAATACAAGGGAATATGTTTAGAAACAACAAGCACTTTTTGTAAAACTATTGATTTGTGTTTTTTTAGGATTCCTCATACATTATGTTAGTTTAGAAAATGGTAATCTGGTGAGTGAACATATTTCTATCTTTATAACAGAAATTATTAGAACGGTTGCTTCTTTTTGGAGCTTCCCACTGATTCAGAAAAAAACCTTAAATATTCATTTAGGTCCTCTGATTCTGGCGCTCATCGTCATTATCCTGGGACGGCGCATTGCACGATTTGCCGCCGAAAAAATCAATCGATATATCATTGGTCGCTTCATCAAAGACCGAAAAACACGCAACTGGCTGGAATCG
>JAUSPJ010000079.1 GCA_030655795.1 Fidelibacterota bacterium
AAAGGCGATTTCATTGAGAAATACACTTTAGTCAAGTCTTTCAAGCTGTCAAATAAAGTTGGAGCAACTACCAAGCAGAAAACAGAGCAAGAACTCAATCAGGAAATTGCAGATTTCACAAAAACAATCCGTGACATTGAAAACGCTTTAATCATTGATAAAACCGGCAACCATATTTACGAGCCGTTACTTCGTGAATACAAACTGGTTTTAAAAGATGATGTTAAACTCACGCCTGACAAACTCAATGACGGAGAAAAGAAATTCGTAAAGGATTTTGCGGCATACATCAAAGAGAAGCCCGAGAAATTCAAAGACTTTGATGTTTACCTGATGCGAAATGTAGAATCGCTGAAATCAATCGGCATCTATCTGAATGACGATTCGGAAGTTTTCTATCCAGACTTCATTATGTGGCTTATAGCAAAAGACAAAGTTTATATCAACTTCATTGACCCAAAAGGGCAAATGGGCACGAAAGACTTTGCAACAGACCAATTCAAAGAGAAAGTAACTATTGCCGACAAGACAAAAAATCCGACACTAGTAAACATTGAAAAGGAATTAAAGTGTATTCATAAAAAAGACTTTGTACTTAATTCATTCATTTTACTTCGTGATAGTTCAGAACTTGGCAAATATGCAAAGACAGACTGGAAAAAAGAAAATATGATAGCTAACAATATTTTACGTCTTGATTGGCATGAATATCTTGAAGGAGATAACGGAAGTAAAGCAGACCAAGATAAATTAGTTGATAATAAAACTTATTTGGATTGGATATTAGAAAAGACAATATAAGCCAACGCACAGTCGTAAGCACATTTAACACAGGATGCGCTAGCAAAAAAGACAGGTACAAAAAAAATCTACATTTCTCGACTTGAGAATGGTAAAATAGATATTCAGATTTCGACTTTGTTTAAAATTTTTGAAGAGGGACTTGGTAAAAGACTTGGATTTACAATGTTATAAAACTGCGATGTCACAACACGTGGTAAAAAAAATTGCCGCAGCATTATAAATCACCTATCCCAATGCGAAAGCCATCTCATTTCGAGAGAAAATGGCCGTATTCACCACATGATTTTGACAATCGAAGGGACACAATTGACCAGGTTTTTAAAAAGGTCGTATAATTGAATATATCTATGACTTTGGATCGCCAACCAAATTATCGCTATCCTTAATCAAAGAATTGGATGATAACGATGAAAGAGATATTCTGCTCCTGATGCGGAATAAGGAACTCGAATATGAATGTTCGTACTGTGACCAGACAGCCGTTGCTATTTGTCCGTTTTGTGTATACGAAGATGGCGGCTTATTATGTAAAACCTGCATCGGCAGCCATAAATGCATCAAAGATGAAGGCGAAGATATTCTCTTACCGGTCGTAAATTCGCCCCGGACCGGAGAATGCGGATATGACGGTTATCGGAACAAAGCTGTTAAAAAGTATTTTCCGAAAGGCATAATCTGAATCCGCAGAGAGAGACAATCTGAAAATTATTGCCTAAAAGCGCTAGTCGCGCCATCATGCAGCACTCAAAATAAATAAAGGCAAACATCATTAAATATTACCACGAAATCGAACAGGTTTGTGACGAGCAAACCCGGATTTTAGATACTTTCGTCGATCGGTTCCTGATTTACTACTGCGCCGAACATGAAAAACTCGATAGACTTTTCGTGCAGAACCTGGCAAAATACCGGAAAATCGTCACCGCCATGCCGAAACAATGGGCCCCTATGCTGATGTCCCAATACTCTGCTTTCCGGCTTTTCAAGCAGAACGGATTCGCACTAAAATATCT
This sequence comes from Fidelibacterota bacterium, assembly GCA_030655795.1. Classification (GTDB taxonomy): domain Bacteria; phylum Fidelibacterota; class UBA2242; order UBA2242; family UBA2242; genus B118-G9. Next base: position 1,818 of record JAUSPJ010000079.1, read on the forward strand.
TAACCATCACGAAATCAAAATCCGCAGCGAAGAAGAACTTGTTTATCTTCATTTTCAAATAGTCAATCCGTGGCGGTTTACATACTGTTCGGTCATCGATCGCCCCGCCCCCCGCTGCTTTAATATGAGAGATATTTTAAGCGGCGAAACCTTTCTGCTGTTTTCTCCCGGCATAGCGGATTCCCTTGAGAAACTCGGATCCGTGCAGATGTTTTTTCTTCTGATCGGTTTCAACGGCCAATGCTGGCAGACCTATGGACCGCTGGCCCATTTAATAGGAATTATCCCGGCGGATATTCTCTTTTTTGCACAACAGATCAATAAGAATGCCGGCAAGCTGAGCGACTTACCGGAAATGCTCGACAGAGATCCGTTTCCCTTTATGATGCTTTTCAAGGGTGGGGAAATTCCGCTTACCTTTCACGACGCAGATATGATTGTTTTAAACAGCTCCGAATTTTATGACGAACATTTTGATCCGGAACAATATGCGGACTCCTTCAAATTAACAAAAAAGTATCCGCTCTATAAGCTGTCGCTCAAATACTGGGGCGAATTTCCCCATTTTGCAGCCTGCTACTATCACAGTGAAAAACACCGCCTGATCCTGACAGCAATGACGGACCGGGGCTATGAAAAAATCATCCATACTTACCGGAAAGCAGCTTATCACCTGGCGCCGGACCCCCAGCACAGAGTAACGATCAATATGGCGCACCTGATCAAGGAAATTCTCCGAAAAGATGTCATCCTGAACCCCTACGAAAAGACCTTCGAGGAGCCGGATCCGCCGGATTCTTAGCAGCTTAATCAGCTCAAACGGTTTCTCAAGCTGCTCATGGATGCTCACAATGCAAACGAGGAACCCGATATTAAGCGGTTTGCTTCCATCGCCGGCATTGATTTGGAAACGGCTCACAGTCTTGCCGAACAATTGATGGGAAAAATCAACAAGATCAGATCAAAAACCCGGAAAAAACGTTAATTAACGTGAGTTCGATGTAAGATGACGTCTACAAAATACCCGGTGAAAACTGTTTGCCAAAGACATCCCTATGGGAAAAACAGTTTACTTTCTTACGAAATTTGGTCGTAACCCCCGATATATCGGGGCAGACAGTTTCAACGGTTTTTATCTATCTAAAAATCAGTAATCGTTGAAATTTAATGCAGGACAAATCTATGATTTTTAAATCCATGACCGGTAATGTCGTTCGTCCTTTTGTTAAATATTCCAAAGGAAGCACCGAAGGACGGGTGGAAATTCACCGCTCAGAATCCATCACAGACCCGGTTCTCAGCATTATCATTCCCACCATGGGCGCTGCCCGTGAAGAATTTTTACCGGGGTTGCTGGACCAGTTGACACAGCAGACATTTCAGAATTTTGAAATCATTCTGATCATTGGTGATACGCGCCAGGGACGTGCAATCAACTGCGGCGTTCAGGTCGCTGAAGGGAAATACATTGTCACTTTTGATGACGACACCAGACTGGGACATTCGGATTTACTTGAAATAATGGTGCATCAAATCGAGCAGCACAGTGATATTGGCATGGCTGGTGTCGCGAATCTAGTACCGGATGATGCTTCCTTTTTCGTTAAAAGGGTCATGCAGGAACTTCCCCGGAGAACCTCACCAATTGTCAATGAGATTATCGATAGTGACATGGCGGAGCATCCCTGCTGTATCATTCACAGAAAGGTATTTCTGGAAATCGGCGGCGAAAACGAAATCATTCCCCGTGGTTTGGACCCTTATCTGCGCCGGGAAATCAGGAATGCCGGTCACCGGGTAGTGGTACTGCCGGGAGTCTATATTCATCATCTCCCTCCAAAAACCTTCCGAAAATTCATTAAACAATTCTACCGTAATGGTAAAATGGCTGCCTACGTCAATAAATTCTACCCGGAATTCGTGATCGAATTGACGACGAAGCACGGCGATAAGGTCTCTGAAAAGCGATCACTTATAACAAGAGTATTCTCATATATCGGACGTTTGTTGAAAACCCTTTTGACAATACGCATTTTTTATTTACTCAGTTTGGTTTTATATTTAATCGGCTATGTTATCGGATATATTACACTGAAAGAAAGCGATGTCTGATCGAAAATCCCTGCTGATCCCCGGCGATTTTCCACCGGTGGTCAGTGGAATTGCTACCTATTTCAATGAAATCTGGCATATTTTTCCCCCGGAAAAATGTTTGATTCTCGCTCCGAAAGATAGTGGCTGGCAGGATTT
>JAUSPJ010000087.1 GCA_030655795.1 Fidelibacterota bacterium
GATATAACAAGGTCTTTAAACCCTCTTCAACCGCTTTTTTCTTTGATTTAAAACCATAGAGATCAATAACTTCTTCGATCAGTTGTTCATTCAGTACAATATTTGTTCGCATAATGACCTCAATGTGTATTACTTGCCTAAGTTATACACATTAATTTCAAAAGGCAATATAAAACGTCACAACGCAGCTACCCGAATGGCTGAGTCCCGAAGAATCTGGTTGGGAAAACTTTGGTCTGACAAGATTCCCCGCAGTAGCGGGACTCCCCGCCTGCTCACTGATGGAGGGCGGGCAGGCGCTTCGCTACGCTTCCCCAACAAGTCGGGGTAAACTCCTCAGAAGGACATGCTTAGGGCTGGAGATTCTTCGCTCGTTCCTCACTCAGAATGACAGATGAGGGTTCAGAATGACAGATTAGGGCTGGTCTGACAAGATTCCCCGCAGTAGCGGGACTTCGCTACGCTACGCTTCCCCGACACTGAAATATTTCAATGGACACAAACCAAACCGAGATTCTTTTCAATCGGATCAAAATCACGATCAGAGTGCAGGAGACGAAAGCCACGCACCATGCAAAAAGTGGCAATAATGACGTCAACTGTCTTACGAATGCTGATACCCTGTTTTCGAAGAATCCGATAATTTACGGCGCTTTGTAGAGCAATTGTTTTACCAATCATTTCACAAAAAGGATACTGATCCAGTAGATCACGGGCGGTTTGAAAATCTCTATCCTTTTTAAATCCCTGAAGGACTTCAGTATAGATGATATCACCCATGATAATGGATTCTTTTCCGAGAAGTGTGTCCAGAATATCGGTTGCAACGGATGGCGCCCCGTTGAAATAATCAATCCAGACAGATGAATCGACCAGGATCATTTGTCACACCGCTAAAGCGGATTCGCCCCAAGGGTCACGCCCCATAGGGATCCCTTAGGGAAAAGAGGATTAAGACAATAATTTTAGATTTCAAATTTTCCCGAAGGGATTCCTATGGAACAAATTTCAAATTTAATGAGAATAGATAACTCGATCTAAAGAGGATTAAGACAATAATTTTAGATTTCAAATTTCAAATTTTCCCGAAGGGATTCCTATGGAACAAATTTCAAATTTAATCAGAATAGATAACTCGATAATTCCGAAGGGATCCCTTTGGGACAGGACTTCTCCCGAAGGGATCCTTTCGGATATGAAGGATCTCTGATGAGGCAATAACAAAAGGGGGGCAATGAAAGAATTGAGAAAGTGGTCCACGAATTTCACGGGGTAAACCCCGTTGAAATAATCAATCCAGACAGATGAATCGACCGGGATCATCGATCCATGCGCATTTCAGCCAGATTACCTTCCCAGGGTAACTTTCCACGGTACTCCTTCGTCTTTTCCTGGCGCTTCAGATATAACAAGGTCTTTAAACCCTCTTCAACCGCTTTTTTCTTTGATTTAAAACCATAGAGATCAATAACTTCTTCGATCAGTTGTTCATTCAGTACAATATTTGTTCGCATAATAACCTCAATGTGTATTACTTGCCTAAGTTATACACATTAATTTCAAAAGGCAATATAAAACGTCACAACGCAGGGCATTGTGACGAGATTCTCTACAGGTCGTTACGCCGGACAGGCCCAATGATAACGTCGAAAGATATCGTCAGTCACAATCTTCAGTCCTGTCGTGAATGGATAGTTTAAAATTCCAGCCTTCGTATTCTTCCAGCAGATCATATAACATTTCCATCGTAATCTTACGACCGTCCACCACTAATATCCGGTCGAATCGAGTATCGGAAAGATCATCATTCCATTCAATCCTGCCGCGAACGACCTGGCTGTCGCTGATCCGAAGCCTTTTGCCATCCTGAACGAGATGTCGGCGGTTGACGCCTCGCTTGATTTTGGCTTTCAGCATTAACTCCGCCTGCTCTAAATCCGAGTCAAAATCCGAAAGAACCGCAAACATATAGGGTTCTTTTCTTTTGCCCGTCACCACTTCCACTGCTTCGGACAGAAATCCGACCGGCACAGGAAAGTATGAAATCTTGAAATGATATTTCTTTTTCCAGCGGTCGGTGACGAAAAAATCATAACCCTCTTCTAAGGTACTATGCTCTAAAATATTACCTGCGATTCTCATACAGTCGCTCTAATATGAATAGCACTCAAATTATGTCATATTTTAATATCGTATGCGGTCGTTGTTTGTGACCAGATCCTTTCCCGCCATGACGGGACTCAGGATGACAGCAAAGGTTAAGGCAGGGATGACAGATAAGGAAAAGACCATTTGATTTTTCTTACTCGGATCGATGCGGAACTATGTCTGAGCATTCGCAATCATGTCAAGCAAATAGGTTTTCAGTACCGCAAAGCGGTTCTCAATATAATACTGGCGTTTTTCCGCTTCGATTATCGAGCCGAGTTTCACCGCAAAATCCTGATGGGTAAATCCATTTAAGCGCTCCAGAATTTCCCGATAACGATCCTTATCACCGGGTATCGGCGCCTTTTTCTTCAATAAAAATTCCAGATCATAGGCATCGCGGATCTCTTTGCGATTGATCAGCGCGTCGATTTTCATTTCAGCCATTTCTGACAACGTTACGGCATTGACCAAAACCTGCATATTACTGAATGGAGACCAGGCAATTTCCGGCTTCCAGGTTTTTATCGACCTGACTTTATTAACCTCGATTTTCAATTTCCGGGGATAATGCACCGATGATAATTCAATCAGGATGGTGTTGCGTTTATCTTGATGATCCATAATTGTCAGACGACGTCCTAATGCCTTTACACATTTCTCTAACAATCCAACGCCAAAATCTGATTTAACAAGGTAAAAATCCAAATCCACCGAGTAGCGGTCCAGACCATGGCATAAACGTAGCATCGTACCGCCTCCTAAAATCAATCCGGGCAGGATTCGGGCAGAGTTCAGTCCATTCAGAACATCCAATTCGAATTGCTCATGGGTTCTAAAAATATCCATGGTTTTTCCACCAGCTTAAGGTTTTTGGTGGATAAACAGATAGCCATTCCAGTAAATGTGACCTGTCTAAACGACGCCAATTCAAAGCGCTGAAATCAAAGGCATATCGCCCGATGGACGCATAATAGATGACATCTGCCAGCGCCTTTTCAGGCTCGGCAATAAACACACCCTCCCGAAGGATAAATCCCCTGTAGTATTCGGCTTTAATTAAACGATAAATAAAACGCAAACCTCTCACCGGATACTCTATGCTACGTTTTTGCGCAATAGACTCAATATTGCCCCGGTATATTTGCTCCGAGAGTTCATAGTAATTAATAGCAGTCGCCAAAGAGATATACGACGGCACCTGGATCCGGTTGGCAATCAGGAATTGTTCCCACTGCGTGAGATAATTCCAACGCTCAGTCAAAATGTAAAAATTATTGCGAATTCGGATAATCTGACCGGATTTACTATAGCGACTGCACAATACCCGGGCCGATGCAATACTGATACCCAGCGCCTGAGCAACATCTCTAATTGTAAACATCAGACCTGGCAATATTTGGGAATTCACCTTCATGGGCTAAATATAAATAATTAACATTAATGTTAACAATATATATTTATAGCGAAAATAGCCGGGAAAGTTTTAATTGCGCTGGCAGTACTCTTTTCCAATATTCTGTCTTTTAATTTCATACTACATCTCCTACCCTTAATATTTAATATAGCAAATTAATCATTAAGCCTGACAATAAAGCCGCAGGGAGTTGTTTTGTGGCGGACTTTG
>JAUSPJ010000091.1 GCA_030655795.1 Fidelibacterota bacterium
TGATTCGCGTTTCAGGAATCTTGACCTCGACGATACGCTGCTGCAGATCATTCAGCAGAGCGAAAAAATCGTTGGTGTTTTTCGAATGTCATCCGTGCATCCCGGTGGAATTATCATCGTGCCCGATGAAATCCGCAAGTACGCCCCGGTGCTGGTGGCTCCCAAAGGCGTTCAGATCGTGGAGTGGGAAAAGGACCAGGTGGAAGATTCGGGCTTGCTCAAAATCGATATTCTCGGCAATCGCTCCCTGGCGGTGGTGCGGGATACGCTCAAGCAGCTTGGGCTCTATCGCAGCGAGTATATGGATTATCACAAAATTCAACCGATTGGCGATCCAAAGACCGAATCTCTGATGAAATCCGGCCGAACCATGGGCGTTTTTTATATCGAAAGCCCGGCGACGCGGCAGCTTTTACAAAAAGCGGGGAAGGTGGATTTCGAGCATGTGGTGATTTATTCGTCCATTATCCGGCCGGCCGCCAATCGTTTTATTAATATTATGCTGGAACGCATACACGGCAAACCCTGGAAACTGCTGCATCCCGATTTGAAATGTCTGGCGGAGAGTTACGGTATTATGGTGTACGAAGAGCAGGTATCTATGGTGGCGCGGGAGATTGCGGGGTTCGGCTATGCGGAGTCCGATTATGTGCGCAAGGTGATTTCCCGCCCGGCGCTGGAACATCTCGCACCCGTCTGGAAGAAGAAATTTGTAAACGGAGCATTGAATCGCGGCTACACCCGGCAACTGGCGGAAACACTCTGGTCGATGATCGAGTCCTTTTCCGGCTACTCCTTTTGTAAACCCCATTCGGCGTCCTACGCCATGCTGTCTTTTACCTGCGCTTATCTGAAAGCCCATTTTCCGGCGGAATTTCTGGCGGCGGTGATCTCCAATCAGGGCGGGTTCTATTCCGCCTACGCCTATCTGAGCGAGGCCCGGCGCTTCGGGGTTAAAATTCTGCCGCCTTATGTCAACACCAGCTGGCGGGAATATCGCGGGCGCAAAGACCGGATTCGCATGGGTTTTATGGCGATTAAGAAGTTGCAAAGCAAGGCGGTGGACGCAATTCTGGCGGAGCGCAAAGCCGGTAATTTTCAATCGCTGAACGATTTTCTGATGCGGGTGGATATTGATCTGGCGGATGCCATGGCGCTGACCAATGCCGGCTGTTTCGCGGAGCTGGAGCCGGAGCTGAATCACAAAGAAATCGCTTTCAAGGCGGCCAATTTTTACCTGCAGGACGGGGTGGGAGAACCGGTACAGATTCCCTATTCCCGGGAACCGCTGACCCATCAGGAGCGCCTTACACTGGAGATTGAATCGTTCGGATTTCCGATTTCCGAGCACCCGTTGCAGCGCTATCTGTCGATTCTGGGTGAGCGTGTCCGTAAAGCGCAGGATATCCCAAAACTCGTGGGACAGACGATCAATCTGGCAGGGGTTTACATCACCCGCAAAGCGACATCCACCAAGAAGCATGAACCCATGGAGTTTGTGACTTTTGAGGACGAGACGGATATCTTCGAATGCGTGATGTTCCCGGATTCATACAAAGAGTTTGGCGATCTGCTGAACTGGGAGAGTCTGTTTGTGATTCGGGGTAAAGTAGAAGTGGCGTTTGGTGTCCATACAATTACAGTGGAAAAACTGGGAAGTCTGAGAAGGGTTGTGGATAAACTGACGCCGAAGAATGAAGGTATCGTAAGGAAACCGATTATGACGGAGACGCGCTATGCGACGGAATGGTGAAATTAATACTTACGCGAAGTACGCGAAGAATATGGAGTGTTATTTTTTCTGGTTACAGGGTTTCCCGCCTGACCGTCGGGCAGGTACTCTGTAATCCTTCCATACCACAATCATCCACCGGCTAGAGCCGGCGGTTAACGTTTTATTTATCATATTATCTGCTGAATTGTTAATCATCCTCCTTAAAAGTTAACCACCCAATTTATTGGGTGGGATAAGCGATCTCTTCACCACCCCCGAATTTATTCGGTGAGTGCCCCGACTACTCCGAAAGGAGTCCCTGTTGGGAAAGTCGGGAAGACAGGTGTAACCATTCTACCCTATCTGGCAGCTGCCGGATGGTTAATGTTTTTCTGCAAACGATGATATGTTATGTTTCCCCGAAACAAGAGCAAAGATTGCCAGGAAGACGCGAAGAATTTTAAACCATATTCTATTCCATGCAAAATATATTTTGACATTTCCAGTCATTATTCCTTATATTGATTTGGAAATGCTTCAGAAGAACAGGAGAACGCCGTTTACGGCCGCTGATCTTAAATTGAGTTTGTCATAAGACAAATGACTGAAAACAGGACATATATACGCCAGAAAAAGACCTTGCTTACTGCGTGGAACGATCGCGTTTGTTATCTTGGCGAATCAGGAAAATAGTCAGTAGAGGAAGTGTATTGCTACAATAAATTGCGGGTTTAATTTAACAAAGAAAGGAGTTTATTATGGCAAGTTCAGACGATTATCAGGCGAAAATCGCTGAGATCGAAGCGATTCCCGACGATGAGCTGAAATCACCCAGCATGCCGGTGGATGTGTTTTTACAGGAGCTCGAAAACAGCTCCAAGTGGGTCCAGGAGGATAAGGACCGCTTGATCGCTACCGGGCTGGATTGGAACCTGGTTGATGATCTGCCGCTGCGGGCGGGCGCCCTGCGCGAAGCCCAGTCCCTTTGGTTTCGGGCCCGTTTCGCTCGCGAAGAAGCCGAAAAGGAGTGGAAAACCAAAGCACCCGAAGCCTATGATCTGCGGGACACGCTGCTGCACGATTTCCATTTCGCCTTCCGCAACGATCCCAACCTGGCCAAAAGGGTTTCCGTCATCGCTGAAGGCAGCGGTCACGCCGATATGATCCAGGATCTCAACGACCTGGCCCTGCTGGGCAAGAAGCATGTTGAAGAGTTGACTAAAATCGGTTTTGACATGACGCTGTTAGATCAGGCCGCCGTCACTTCGGATGATATGGCCAGTCTCCTGTCCTCGGTCACCACTGACCGGGCCGACCGGAGTGTAGAACGGATCATACGCGACAAGGCGTTTGTTTACGCGAAGCAGGCTATCGATGAAATCCGCGCCTGCGGACAGTATCTTTTCTGGCGGGACGATGAACGCCTGAAAGGCTATGTCAGCCATTATTTCAGAACCAGGCGCAAAAAGGACCCGGCGCCCGATGAAACAGGCGACGCGGCAAGCGGATAGACAAACATACGGAGTTTTTGGGAACTTCCGCCGGAATTGACGGTCTCTGTACTCCCTGAATGGCTCTCCTGCGGCATTATTGGACCTAAATACTGCGCAGGAAGTGGTCAAACCACCGCAGGAAAGCCTGAATCTTTAGCAGGGAAGGGTTTTTCCCCGCAGGACTTAAAATACTTAAGCAGGGAGGTTCAAAATATGCGCAGGAAGCCGATATTTTGAGTACGGAGATCGAAAAAGGCAGTATTGGGTCTCTGATTTTGGATACGGAGGTCAAAATTGTCCGCAGGAATCGCTGAATTTTGTGCAGGAAGCCGATATTTTGAGTACGGGGATTGAAATTTTGAGTACAGAGATTAGAATTTTGTGTAAGAGGATGGAAAAGATAACACCTGAAAGGCAAAAACTGGCTCTGTTCAGAGAAAACTCGACAATTGGACAATATAAATTTTGAGAGATGATTGCCATGCAGATTTCAATATTAAATGAAATTTCATAAATTCAGATCAAAAGGAAGTCGTCTTAGTGAAAACATTATTGAAGCAATATTTATCGAATCTTTCCCACACTTCCAATCGTGGCGACGCACGGGAAGAAAGTTATTATGAACATCTTAAAGCGTTAGTTATACAATATGCCGATTCCCAAAACATAAAGAACGTCGATGTTACCATTCTACCTAAAAAGACCGAAGCAGGTAATCCCGACTTTCGCATCTGGGACGGTAAGAACCACATCACCGGCTACATTGAAGCCAAAGACCCATCCGTAAGCAATCTCGATCATATTGAAGATACGGAACAATTAAAACGCTATCGTTCTACCTTCCCGAATGTCATATTGACCAATTTCTACGAATTCCGGCTTTACCGCGACGGGCAGCGCATCGCCCAAGTCATGATCGGACGAGCGGTGATTGCACAAAAATTGAAGACGCCGCCGCCCGTAGAAAATATCGATCAATTCAAAAAACTCTTCGATCTTTTCTTTTCCTTCTCGTTACCAAAAGTCCAAACGGCGCGAACATTGGCAATTGAATTAGCCAAGCGTACTCGTTTCCTGCGGGATGAAGTCATTACCGTTGAAATGGAAAGTAACGACAGTAAGGGGTACAAACAGATTGTCGGTTTTTATGAAGCCTTTAAAACATACCTTATCGGTACGCTAAACGAAAAACAGTTCGCCGATCTCTATGCTCAGACCATCACTTATGGACTATTTGCCGCCCGGACAAGAGTTCCGTCTGATCGTGATGATTTCAACCGCCGGGTTGCTTTTGATTATATTCCCCATACTATCGGCATTCTGCGGGATGTATTCCGGTTCATCTCGCTTGAAGAGCCACCCAAATCCTTGCAGATCATCGTTGAAGATATTGCCGAAATATTGAATGTCGCCGATGTGAATAAAATCCTGCACGAATACCACAAGACCGGCAAGGGCAAAGACCCGATTATTCA
>JAUSPJ010000092.1 GCA_030655795.1 Fidelibacterota bacterium
ATAAAGGTTTAACAGAATCAATATTCCAAACAGAACTCCGCCGTAAAGCTGTGGTGTTGAACCGGAAGTATTTTGGGTTCTCCAGCTATAAAGATTGTTGAAAAAATATCTGAACGATGCAAAAGAAATCAATAACAGACCAAGGCTGATAAAAACGAGAACTACCCAATATAACGGATTGTCCATTGCGAAACTCAAATAATGTTGAATCAGCACATTCCGCGGAATAAAACCCGAGCCTGGCAGCAAGCCACTAATACCAAAGGCTGCAAATAAAAAAATCCATACGCGTCCGGTTTTAAAGATTGAACTTCCGGAATTTGCCGCCAATTGCGATTGTTGAATTGTATCCTGACTGATGATCAGCAATAGATTGGCGAATGTGAAACTGACGATGAACAACAGGGTGTTAATACTTGTCTGACCGCCGATAATGATCAAGAATATTCCGGTCTGAGCGAGCAGCAGCGATTTATATGCCGGTTCGGAACTGTTTTTAAATAACGATGAAACAGCAGAAAACAATGCAATAATTATCCCGATAATCAGCATAAATGTCAGGCACGGGCTGCAAAGTATATTCATGAATCTGACCGGCAGAATCATGATGATTGAAATTGCACCGATGTTGAAAATACTTTGGTCGACAAATGATCCTGTATGATCGTTTTGTTCTGAAAATGGAATTCGGATCAGTTTAATAATGATCGATAGTGTAATCAGAAAACCGACACTGCTGAATTGAACACTTTGAATGTTACTATTGACTATCGAGGCAATCTCAGAAATTGACAACGTGTGAAAGACAGTATAAGTATATAAAACTGCAATCAGATAAATTGAATCTGCGATTAAAAACCAGATCAGACTATTTAAGGAAGCTATTCCACCGTTTATCAGAAGATTTCTATAGATTACAACTCCGCTGATCAACGCCATTCCGCAAAACAGAACCAGGAGGCTGTCGGCCATCAGGATCAGCAGCCCGGCAATTATCAACGTATAAATACAGTTGATCTGGTGTCCTGCCAAATTATTCTGCGATTCGGGCTGACTCTTACTGTCCTGACGGGTATAAAGGTTGATAATTTGAATGAGAAACATCGTTGCCAGCATTGTTCCGAATATCAATACCGGATTATTGATGAAAAATGTCATGTCCAGGTTCGTTGAACCTAACGGTAACCAGTCGCAGGTTGCTTTTATATTGAAGTGCGGATTTCCGGATAAAATTTGCGAAATGAGCAAGCTGTATGTGAGGATAGTAAATAGAAAAATAGGCCAGGTGTAGAGGCGGCGGTATTTACTGCTGAAATCCGGCGCCAGATTATTAATCAGCAGTAAAGACAATAGGACACAAAATATTAGTGCAAGGATAATTGTCATGTTTTCTCCGATTCATCGGTGTTTTGTCCATTCCCGGATTTACTAAGAATGATAACCGCTGAAATAAAAATGAATAAAAATACGATTAAAATGACAGAGGCATGAAGAAGTACATGCTCAATATGTCCGAATCTGCTGCCAAAACTGAAGTAGGCGATGCATGCACCCGCGATGATAAGAAAAACGGATTGAAATTTCACTGTCCAGGAGTGATTGATAATACAACTCAGTATTCCAATGAAAAACAGGCCAAAAGACCCAACCATGTACAGGAAAAAATTACTCATCCGTTTTAAAGACTCCTTTCAGCAAGATATAAAGCTGGATTGAAAGTAGAGCCATTAAAATAATATATATCCAGGCAAGCTCGGAAAAATCTGCCGTTATCATGGAGGCTGGAAATTCAATTGGTTCAGCTTGTCCGGCAGCATTTATGAAAACAAGCAATGATGTGATGATATAAAGGGCAATGGTGCCCAATGAAATCACATGTTTTAATCGAAGTTTTGGGCGGGTGTTTTTTTCAGGTTCGTTCTCTGAAGATAGCAACAGCAGTGCAATTACAATCAGAAATCCAACAATCAGAAAAAGGTGCGCAAACACAGGACCGGCAATTTTCCAGAAAAGCAGGTACAAAAGTAGCTGATTGACCGGATACAGCATAGATTTGATCAGTTTATTTTGTGTAAATACCCAAACAGCAGCTGTAACCAGGATCAGAAGAATTAATATTGTGAGTGATGCGGACAAATGAACAGCCTTTCTCTGCTTTTTAATTACGCAAAAGGATTAATCCCAATACCAGTGATATTATCTGAATCGGAAAAATGAATGTATATGTTAAATGAAGTATCTGTTCTTCAATTAAATGCGGGATCGAGCGGTATACGAGTCTGATCAAAATCAGGAAAGTACAGATTTTAATTAGTAACCAGGCAATCGCAGTGATATTGCCAATCCCAGAAACCCCAAAGACTATTGGTGATAAATACGCACCCCAAAACAGGAAAATATATAAGAAAGTAATCAGTGCCAGAAAACTGAATTTCCACAACTCAAGAACCCTAAAGCTGAACGTGCCGGCAGTTTTTAAAGGAGGATGTGGGATTTTAAACGGAACAGGCCGGTCTGTCTGATTGAGCAACTGCAATAATAACACAGTGTAAACAAAAAAGAGTATCGCATTTAGAAAAAGCAATGGATTGCGCAGGATATTCCATGCAGGCAGGGTATGCCAAAACCGGTCTCGCTGAATTTGAATAATTGAACTAATACTGAACGAGTGCAGTGAACCACAAACCGATAAGCTCGCGATGATTATTACTATTAATACAGTAAATATTAACCGACTGTTTCGAAGAACAATAGAAGTGATGTTTTTATCGGAGTAATTTACACCGGCGGTATAAACAATCAGGTTCAGCAGCAGGCAAACGATTACAATCAGGCAACTGTAATCCGATTGGACGCCAGGATATTGCCGGCTGATTGGGAACAGGATTAGTGCGCAAATATTGATCAGAGACATCAGTGAATAGAGGAGATTAAAGGATAAATACTCTCTGTTGACATTAAACTTCAATAGATTTTTTCGAAGACTTAGGTAATGACTCAATAAGGATTTAAGATGGAAAAGTAAATTTGCCGCGGAGTGTCGTTTCGATTCCGACTGAGGGTAATTTTTTGCGGTTACTGCGGAAATCATCAGGAATGATAAAAATAACAAAACCAGCAATGCAGCGGCATGTGATAATAGAATTTGGTAATTCGGAACAGGGATTGTTAAAAATCCTGAGTTTATCGTACCGTGTAATGTTAAGATCAATAAAGTATTCATTAGCGTACGTGATATTTAATTGGATTGAGATTGAGACTGCTTAAAATAATTTTCGCTGAAGAAACCCTCTCACCAGTCAGAATTGAATCCAGGTTTTCAATGACGTTTAAAACAGGGTATTGATGTTTGCCGGTGATATAATGATTATGCTGGCTCTTACTGATATGGCTGATAATCTGGCCCTCCGCATGGTTAAAATTAAATATAAAATCTGAATCCCGGCCTGATAAAAACGGCTGAACCATCAGGTTAATGTCCGTTTTCAGGATGACACTGGTTAATTGCGTGATTAATCGCAGGGATTGTTCAATTTCCATAAACCGGATCCACGAACGGTGCCAGGAATCGCCAATTGTTCCTTTATGAAAATCGGTTTTTACCGGTTCCATATGTAAACTGCCTGGTAATAGACTAGCTGTAACGAGACTGTAATCTGTTCGTGGGAGGGATGCATATAAGTTAGGTCCGGACAGTGAGCAGGTTTTTGCGTGTACCGGACTGATAATGCCAACATCCTCAAGCAGATTGGACAATACGGTTTTGCGAATTAGTTGTTTTTCAAAATAACCCAGACGTTTATCAATTACCTGAATTGAATCTGCCAGGTTTTCAATGAAGCCCGTCGGCAGGTCTGTGGCAATTCCCCCAATGATAAAATACTTATTCAGTGATTGGACTTTATCGATCTTTGACAGAAGTGTGCGAATAATGGCACTGTTCACGACTGATTTTTCCAATAGTTTCGGAAACTGAACAGCAAAAGCGAGTGTACTAAAAAAATTAAAGTGATTGAGCAGCCGATGCATTTCCAGGAGCAGGATACGGACCAAACGGGCATATTCCGGCACTTCACAACGGTAATGAGCTTCAATCGCCATTATTTGGGCCAACTGCAAATCAAGTGTTTCCGGAGATTTGTAAATATCCGGATAGGGAATCATCGGCTGTTTCGGATTACAATCGGTAATTATTTGAATATCCCGTATTTGGTCCGATAATTGATGCCCGATCCCGGTTATTTTATTATCGGAATAGGCAATATTAAACGATAGTAAGGTTTCCTGATCGCAAAGATAATAGTGTAAATTTATCGGGGAATTACTGTTCAACTGGAAACCGTTTGCATTTATTTTGAATGTTTTGAAATTTGAGTCTGTATGTAAGCATTTTTATTATATAATTTATAGTAAACAATTGAATTAATAACAAGATATACAACCAACGCTACGATCGATAATCCACGATTATAATGTAGAGAATAAACTGAAAAGAAAAGGATAAAAACTGTAATCAGGCAAAATAGTTGAAACAGAATCCAGAACAGATGATAACGGTTCGATTGATGTTGTGGTGATGACTGCGTAAGGTCTTCCTCTCGATTTCTTTTAGTAATTGGCATTGCCTCTTATTTTTGAACGGAAAAATTTAGCAGCAATATCAAGGAATGTCAAGCAGAGTCGGGAACATTATGCTTTAGTTGTGTTTTTATTTTAATGCAATTAAGTTATCAGGCAAATAATGAAGGAAAATACCAAATGAAATTAACCGATGATGCACGAAGTTCTCTCTGTGTTCAGGACTATTCACCAAAACCGATAATCGATGGTGTAAAAATTATAAACCTCCGGCGCTTTAATGATGGAGGCGGATCGCTGACAGAACTTGGACGCCTGACGGCCGGAATTTTGGACGCCGAAGATTCTTTCACAGTCGCCCAAATAAACTACAGTGAGATGGATGCCGGGGTAATAAAGGCCTTCCATATTCATGAAAAACAGACGGATATCTGGTACGTGCCGCCTACTGATAAACTGATTCTGGTTTTGGCAGATCAACGAAGTGAATCGGTAAGTTCCGGAATGAAGATGAAGCTCGTGCTAGGTGATTGTAAATCTCAGCTGGTGTTAATTCCGCCAGGCGTTGCACACGGCTGTAAAAACCCGTCTTCACAACGTTCACGCATCATTTATTTTGTCAGTCAGAAGTTTACACCCGACGTTTCGGAGTGTGATGAGAAACGTCTGCCCTGGGATTTTTTCGGGCGTGAAATCTGGGAAACCCCCAGGGAATAGATTTTTTCCTCATTGGAATAGAACTTTTTGACTTGATAAGATTTATATATCATTGAATATGCAGTAATAGATTTCATCATCACTTTCTGCAAATGACACTTTAGACTTACTGCTACTAAACTATAGAGGTGAATCTGCAGTAAATATTTTAGATAATGAATGGTCTCTATTGTCAAAACGGTATAAATTCCCATCCATAAAACCCAGCCACAATGAATTGCTATCCGATGCAATATCATATATTGAACGAATTAAAGACTTGGAATTATATCCATTAATGAATCAAGATAGTAGGATATAAAGGAATCGTTTACGGGATCGTAATAGCCAAATGCTTTATTACTCGAAAGCCATAGTACACCCCGAGGATCAATTGTGGTTCTGAATATCAGGTCTGAAAAAATACCGGTATTATTTTCAGGTCTATGAATATACTGTTTATAATTAATCCCGTCATATCTGAACAGTCCTTTATTTGTTCCAATCCAGATAAAACCTGCCGAATCCTGTGATATGGAAAAAACTGAAAGTGAACTTTGTCCCCGGAATAATTGTTGATTCTCAAATTCAATAAGGTGATTGAGCCCGTATATTTTAGTAGAAAAGATGAAAAGCAGGCACAATATGATGGATCTGCGTACCTGCCTAAATGATGCAAACTTATATGTATTTTCTTTCAATCCCTCAAACCATAGAATCATGCCACACAGAAAATAACCAAATCCCTTGCAACTGTCAATTAAGAAATAAACTTCATTTGCATAAATGATTTCTTGAAACAATTCCCGAATCGGGTTAAAATATACCATGAGATATATCAATCGAATTATTCTTTCTGCTATTTTGTTCCTGTTAACGGGACTGACATCAGCCCAGACCGTGACCAGATACTATCTTAACTACGACAATTTTATTCGTAAAATTGATGTAAGTCCGTCAAAAGTTGTCGGAAAACCGTTTTATCGGGCAGTCATAGAAAAACGACAGGTGAAGCAACTCGATTATATTTTATCTGATGGAAGTATTTCGTCTTATACGAAGTATTATTATGACCGAAACGGTAATTTAATCGTGACCGATACCTATGCCCCGGATTCATTGTTATTATCCAGGGAATCATTTTTACCCGATGAAATTCAGTCCCAGATGCTGCAGAAAATCCAGGGTCGCGAATGGACATCCTCGCAGAAAGATTATTTTACTTTATGCACGTTCGATTCAAGTCGGAACCCAATTAAATACGAGGTGAAAGCCGCCAGTGGAGAACATGTTGGCCGGCTCGAATTACGCTATAATAAGCGCAGCGATCTGGTGATGGAAATCTGGATTCGGAGCCGGGATAACAAAGTGATTGAACTGAGTGAATTTACATTCGATTATGCAAAGTCAATTCAGCATATTGTTCAGTATGACAGCAGCGGGCTGGAAGTCAGTAATATATCCCTGCAGTTGCCGGTTTCAGTTATTGATTCAACCCAGCAAGAATAGACCGGGCATGTCGTAAAACAGGAGTGTCCGGGTCGGCATCCTTCCATAAATTCAGAAAATGATTTATATAGGCCTGTGCTTCGGAATTTTTACCGGATTTCCGGTAATATTCGGATGCATAGATCAGGGCCAGCGGGCAGTTAGGGTTCACTTTAATGCGTAGTCGCAAGCCATTTATGGAAGCGGAATAATCACCGGCATTTCCCAGGGAGATATACTCTTTTAAGCGAAGTTCCGTGGAATTAAGGATATCGTTATAAGTATCAGCGGCTAACTTAAACTGCTCGGCGGCCTCGGCATACAAACCGGTTTTCAGGTTTAATTCGCCTTCAATCGCGGCGTTGGCGATCAGAATGGATCGACTGGATTTTCCGGGTTTACCGTCGGATGATTTAAATTTATCCAGGATATTCAGTACCTGATCGAATTCATTTTTGCGGATATGTAAAATTGCTGTTTGATAACTAAATTCCTCGCCGGGAATAGTTGTTTTCAGATTTTTCAACGTTTGTTCCATTTGATCCGTCTGTTCCAATTCACGATAGATATTGAATCGATGCAGATAAATGCGGCTCAGAGAGTAGTTGGA
>JAUSPJ010000101.1 GCA_030655795.1 Fidelibacterota bacterium
ACAGTGCATTTGCGGAATCTTCGTCTCAACAGATTGATTATGCGGGAAATTGTTGCCGTGGGTTCACCGTCTCTGATCCGGCAGCTTTCCGCCAGTGCGATGGTCGTGGTCATCAATAATACCTTACGGGTTTACGGCGGAGATTTTTCCATCGCATTGTTTGGAATAATGCACCGAATGCTAATGTTTGTGTCCATGCCTTTGTTCGGAATTGCTCAGGGCATGCAGCCGATTGTCGGATTTAATTATGGCGCAAAGCGCTATGATAAAGCCAAGCGGGTCCTGGCCCTATCAAATAAAGCGACGACCATTGTCTCAACCGTCGGAGCGATAGTACTGTTTTCATTTCCGGGAGCCATCATATCGGTTTTTACAAATGATCCTGAAATAATCCGCATGGGAATACCAGCGGTTCGTATTTTCATTGCGGCGCTTCCGGTTTTTGGATTTCAGGTGGTTGGATCGACCCTTTTTCAAGCGATTGGGAAAGCCAAAGAGGCGTTGTTTCTAACTGTTAGCCGTCAAATATTTCTGATAACGTTGGTATTGGTTTTACCGCGTCTGTATGGTTTGACCGGTGTGTGGATGACATTTCCGATAACCGATGTTTTATTCTTTTTCGTGACGCTCTGGATATATCTTCCGCAAATCAGGGAATTTGATCGCGACATGCTGGTCCTGCAGGGAGTACCATCGTGAAAAATCACCAATCCATCAGCCGGTTTCTTTCCTGCTTGTATCGCCATACCCAGATGTATTTTGACCGACAGTTAGGTCAGTATGAACTTAGTTATGGTGTTCTCTCATTTCTGATGGTTTTATTTCACCATGACGGGATTCACCAGGAAGAAATCAGCCGTAAATTATCCATTGATAAAGCCACAACAACGCGGGCGATTCACAAACTGATTGAATCGGGATACGTCCGCCGGGAAACTGATCCCGCTGACCGCCGGGCGTATTTCATTTATCTCACGGATAAAGGTCTGGCGCTGAAACCAGAATTAACCCAATTATCCCGGGATTGGTCTGCACAGCTGAGTTCCGGATTTACTTCGGAGGAAAAGGAACAGATTTTCCAATTGCTGGAAAAAATGAGTTATAATTCCGCAATGTTAAAATCAATTCACAACCAACACACATCTGATTAGATATTTCCTCATAAAACCCGGTGATTTTTTTGTTTGGATTTGATTGAAAATAACTGTATTATTGCGCGTTTTTTTGACCATTTATAATCATCGAATTATGAATTGGTACGGCGTCGTTGGAAACTAATATAGGGGGATTTATGCGATATGGAAAAAGAGATCAAAGCTTATGGCCCACACTTAATGCTGGATTTGAATGACTGCAATCCGGAGATTCTTGACAATCTGGACGCCTGTTACTATCTTCTGAATGAATTACCTGCAATGATTGGAATGACCAAAATAACCCGCCCATATGTTTTTCGATACGAGGGATCAACCGATGATGATGACGGGATTACCGGCGTGGTGATCATTGCGGAAAGCCACATCTCATTGCATACCTATCCAAAGAAAAATTTTGTGTTTGTCGATCTGTTTTCATGTAAAGATTTTGATGTTGAAAAAGCGAAACAGCACGTGATTGATTATTTTCAGTCCAAATCGCCCAAAATTCATCTGCAAATTCGCGGAGAAGAGTTTCCCGACGCCGGAAACGCCAGCAACTGATATGACCAATAAAAAACAAAACCATTACCCCGGCGCCTTTGGCAACTTGGAACAGCCTTATTGTTCTTATAATACCGCAAAGATTGCCATTTTACCAATTCCCTATGACGGGACCTCTACCTGGATCAAGGGCGCAGACAGGGGGCCTGCGGCGCTCATAGAAGCCTCCGGAAATATGGAGATGTATGATATTGAGACAGACAGTGAAGTGTATCGTCGGGGAATTGTGACCCTGGAGCCGCTTGATTGTTCCGCCGAACCGGATGAAATGGCGGAGCAGGTTTACCACACTGCCCGAAGAATTCTGAACGATGATAAATTTCTGGTTGGTCTTGGCGGCGAACACTCCGTCAGCAGCGGTCTGGTCAGGACGACCGTTGAAAGATTTGAAAATGTTTCCGTACTGCAACTGGATGCCCATTCCGATCTGCGGGATGAGTATGAAGACGGTCCCTACAACCACGCCTGTGTCATGGCCCGGATTAAAGAGCTGTGTCCAATCGTGCAGGTGGGCATTCGCAGTATGGATGTTTCAGAAAAGAAAAACATGGACCTGAATAGGGCGCTGTTTGCCCATGAATGGTTCGATCATCCCGATCCCATTGAATGGATCAACTCCCGATTAACCGATAATGTATACCTTACAATAGATCTGGATGTCTTTGATCCGGCGATTATGCCGTCCACCGGTACACCGGAGCCCGGCGGACTGTGGTGGTATGATGTAATAAAAATTATCCATGGAGTTGCGGCACAAAAGACGATTGTAGGGATGGATGTGGTGGAACTGTGTCCCGATCCGTCCAACAAAGCGCCGGACTTTATGGCGGCGAAACTCATTTACCGTACCCTGAGTATGATATTCACAAAGGAGAAATGAGCATGAAAAAACAGGATTATCTCAAGGAAGTAATTCAACATATTGATATTAAATCCTTTGACGCCAGACCGATTATCGATAGCTATCGCGATATGGCATTTCAGGCCCGGAATTTGGCGACAGCGACTGATATTTACAACCGCATGTTGAAGGATAAAGACTGCAGCGTGATCCTGACCCTGGCCGGGTCGCTCTTCAGCGCCGGACTGAAAAATGTGGTTGCCGATATGATTGAGCATAATATGGTTGACGCTATTGTGTCCACCGGCGCTATTATTGTCGATCAGGATTTTCTAGAAGCGCTGGGTTTCAAGCATTATATCGGAACGCCATTTGTTAATGATTCCGATTTACGGGAACTGATGATCGACCGGATTTATGACACGTATATTGATGAGGAAGAGCTGCGGGTCTGCGATATGACGGTTGGAGAAATCGCCGACAGCCTGGAACCGCGTCCCTATTCGTCCCGTGAATTCATTTTTGAAATGGGACGATATCTGGACAAGAAAGGCATTAAAACTGAGAAATCGGTGATCTATTCCGCGTATAAAAAAGGCGTACCGATTTTTGTGCCGGCATTTTCCGATTGTTCGGCGGGCTTTGGACTCATTCATCACCAGTGGCATAATAAGGAAAAATACCTGAGCATCGATTCCGCCCGGGATTTCCTGGAACTGACCCAGATCAAGCTGGAATGTGCGGAAACTGGGATTTTCATGGTCGGCGGCGGTGTGCCGAAGAATTTCACCCAGGATATTGTGGTTGCCACAGAGGTACTTGAACAAGACCGCCCGATGCACAAGTATGCGATTCAGTTGACGGTAGCCGATGAACGTGACGGCGCTCTGTCGGGGTCGACCCTGAAAGAGGCCAGCTCCTGGGGTAAGGTGGATACAACCTACGAGCAGATGGTTTTCGGGGAAGCGACGGTGACTATGCCATTGTTGGT